>NZ_JBEOZU010000027.1:0-84495 GCF_040298185.1 Streptomyces sp. NPDC001634
CGCTCGGGGCCGTCGCCGCCCGCTCCGTACGCAACTCCCGTGCCGCGTCCGCGGCCCTGACCGCCGCCGCCACCTGGGTCGTCGTCGGGGGGACCTCGCTCGCCCGGGAGGCCCGGGCCATCGGGCGTGCCCTGGAAGCGGGCGATGTCGAGGCCGCCCGTGCGCGGCTGCCGCATCTGTGCGGGCGGGATCCGCAGGCACTCGACGCCGACGGGATCGCGCGCGCCGTCGTCGAGTCCGTCGCCGAGAACACCTCCGACGCCGTGGTGGGTGCGCTGGTGTGGGGAGCCGTGGGCGGTGTGCCCGGGCTTGTCGGCTTCCGGGCCGTCAACACCCTGGACGCCATGGTCGGTCACAAGTCGCCCCGGTACCGGCGCTACGGGTGGGCCTCCGCGCGCCTCGACGACGTGGCCGGATGGCCGGGGGCCCGGCTCACCGCCGTACTCGCGGCAGCGGCGGGCCCGGATCCACGCGGTGCCGTGCGCGCCTGGCGTGCCGACGCCGCCAAGCATCCGAGCCCCAACGCCGGGCCCGTGGAGGCCTCGTTCGCGGGGGCGCTCGGGGTGCGGCTGGGCGGAACGCTGTCGTACGGGGGGCGCGTGGAGCACCGGCCCGTACTCAACGGCGCCGGGCGCGCAGTCCAGGTCCAGGACATCCAGCGCGCCGCACGACTCTCACGGCGCGTGAGCTGGCTCGCGCTCGGGGTGTGCACCGTCGCACGGATGCTGAAGAAGGGGCGTACGTCATGAGCGGTGGTCTCCTCGTCGCCGGCACCACCTCCGACGCCGGCAAGAGCGTCGTCACCGCCGGGATCTGCCGGTGGCTCGTACGGCAGGGGGTCAAGGTCGCGCCCTTCAAGGCGCAGAACATGTCCCTGAACTCCTTCGTCACCCGTGAGGGCGCCGAGATCGGGCGGGCGCAGGCCATGCAGGCCCAGGCGTGCCGCATCGAGCCGACCGCGCTGATGAACCCCGTCCTGCTCAAGCCCGGCGGCGAGCAGAGCAGTCAGGTCGTGCTCCTGGGCAAGCCGGTCGGCGAGCTGAGCGCACGTGGGTACCACGGCGGGCGGCAGCAACAGCTGCTCGGCACGGTCCTCGACTGCCTCGCCGAATTGCGGGGCACGTATGACGCGGTGATCTGTGAGGGAGCGGGCAGTCCCGCCGAGATCAATCTGCGGCGGACCGACATCGTGAACATGGGCATCGCGCGGAACGCGCGGCTGCCCGTGCTCGTCGTGGGCGACATCGACCGCGGCGGGGTCTTCGCCTCCTTCTTCGGGACCGTCGCCCTGCTGTCGCGCGAGGACCAGGAGTTCGTCGCCGGGTTCCTCGTCAACAAGTTCCGGGGCGATGTGTCGCTCCTCGAACCGGGGCTCGACATGTTGCACGGGCTCACCGGGCGGCGGACGTACGGGGTCCTGCCGTTCCGGCACGGGCTCGGGATCGACGAGGAGGACGGGATGGCGGTGTCCCTGAGGGGGACCGTGCGCGAGTCGGCCGTCGCCCCGCCCGTCGGCGAGGACGTCCTGCGCGTCGCCGTCTGTGCCATCCCCCTCATGTCCAACTTCACCGATGTGGACGCGCTCGCCGCCGAACCCGGTGTCGTCGTCCGGTTCGTGGACCGGCCCGAGGAGCTGGCGGACGCCGACCTCGTGGTCATCCCGGGCACCCGCGGAACGGTGAAGGCCCTGGAGTGGCTGCGCGAGCGGGGGCTCGCGGAGGCGATCACCCGGCGCGCCGCCGAAGGGCGGCCGGTCCTCGGCATCTGCGGCGGCTTCCAGATCCTCGGCGAGCACATCGAGGACGAGGTCGAGAGCCGTCGGGGACATGTGAACGGGCTCGGGGTCCTGCCCGTCCGGGTGCGATTCGCCCGCGCGAAGACCCTCACCCGGCCCGTCGGCGAGGCGCTCGGCGAGCGCGTCGAGGGGTACGAGATCCACCACGGGGTCGCCGAAGTCACCGGTGGGGAAGCCTTCCTGGACGGCTGCCGGGTGGGTGCCGCATGGGGCACCCACTGGCACGGCTCGCTGGAGTCGGACGGTTTCCGGCGGGCCTTCCTGCGCGAGGTGGCGGCCGCCGCGGGCCGCCGTTTCGTGCCGGCCGCCGGCACGTCGTTCGCCGCGCTGCGCGAGGAGCAGCTCGACCGGCTCGGCGATCTGATCGAACAGCACGCGGACACGGACGCGCTGTGGCGGCTCATCGAGTCGGGCGCGCCGCAAGGACTGCCTTTCATTCCACCGGGAGCGCCCGCATGAGCACAGTGTTGTTGTTGTCGACCGCCGACACCGATCTGCTGGCGGCCCGTGCCTCCGGCGCGCCCTACCGGATCGGCAACCCGACCCGCGTGGACGTCACGGAGGAGCTTGCGGGGCTGATCGAGGGCGCGGACATCGCCGTCGTACGGCTGCTGGGCGGCAAGCGGGCCTGGGAGGACGGGCTCGCACGGCTCAAGGCCTCCGGCATCCCGACCGTGCTGCTCGGCGGAGAGGCCGTCCCCGACGCCGAGTTGATGGCCGAGTCGTCCGTGCCCGCGGGTGTCGTGGCCGAGGCGCTGCGATACCTCGTCGAGGGCGGGCCCGCCAACCTCACGGAACTCGCCCGCTTCCTGTCCGACACCGTGCTGCTGACCGGAGAGGGGTTCGTCGAGCCGCAGAAGATGCCCGAGTACGGCATCCACGGCGAGCGTCCGTTCGTCGAGGGCCGCCCCACCGTGGGCGTGCTCTTCTACCGGGCCCACGAGCTGAGCGGCAACACCGCTTTCGTGGACACGCTGTGCGACGCGATCGAGGCACAGGGCGCCAACGCCCTTCCGGTGTACTGCGGTTCGCTGCGTGGCGCCGATACGGGTCTGTACGGACTGCTGTCGACAACGGATGCCCTGGTCGCCACCGTCCTCGCCGCGGGCGGCACGCACGCCTCGCAGGCGTCGGCGGGAGGGGACGAGGAGGCCTGGGACATCGGGGCGCTCGCCGACCTGAACGTCCCCGTGCTGCAGGGCCTCTGCCTCACCTCGTCGCGCGCGGCCTGGGACGAGTCCGACGCCGCCCTCTCCCCCATGGACGCGGCGATGCAAGTCGCGATCCCCGAGTTCGACGGACGGCTCATCACGGTCCCCTTCTCCTTCAAGGAGCAGGGCCCGGACGACGTTCCGGTGTACGTCGCCGACCCGGAGCGGGCCGGGCGCGTTGCCGGGATCGCCGTCCGGCACGCCCGGTTGAAGCACAAGCCGAACGCGGAGAAGAAGCTCGCGCTCGTCTTCACCGCCTACCCGACCAAGCACTCGCGGGTCGGCAACGCGGTCGGACTCGACACGCCCGCGTCGGCGGTACGCGTCCTGGACGCGCTGCGCGACGCCGGGTACGGACTGACCGAGTACCCGGCGGGCGGCGACGAGCTGATCCACCGCCTCATCGAGGCCGGCGGCCACGACGTCGAATGGCTGACCGAGGAGCAGCTGGCCGGGGCGCCCGCGCGCGTGCCGCTCGCCGACTACCGGGCGTGGTTCGACAAGCTCGACCCCGAGCTGCGGGAGGCGATGCTTGAGGCGTGGGGTGAGCCGCCGGGCAGCCTGTACGTCGACGGGGACGACATCGTCCTGGCGTCCCTCCGGTTCGGGAACGTCGTGGTCATGATCCAGCCGCCGCGCGGCTTCGGTGAGAACCCGATCGCGATCTACCACGACCCCGACATGCCGCCGTCGCACCACTACATGGCGGCGTACCACTGGCTGGAAAACAGCTTCGGAGCCGACGCGATCGTCCACATGGGCAAGCACGGCACCATGGAGTGGCTGCCGGGCAAGGGGCTGGGGCTCAGCAAGGGGTGCGCGCCGGACGCCGTCCTCGGCGACCTGCCCCTGATCTACCCGTTCATCGTCAACGACCCCGGCGAGGGCACCCAGGCCAAGCGGCGCGGGCACGCCACGGTCGTCGACCACCTCGTACCGCCGATGGCGCGCGCCGACACCTACGGCGACCTGGCCAAGCTGGAGCAGCTGCTCGACGAGTACGCGCTCGTCTCGGACCTGGACCCGGCCAAGGCACCGGCCGTGCGCGCCCAGATCTGGACCCTTGTCAAGGCCGCCGAGCTGCACCACGACCTGCATGTGGACGAGCAGCCGGGCGACGACGACTTCGACGAGTTCGTCATGCACATCGACGGCTATCTGTGCGAGATCAAGGACGTGCAGATCCGCGACGGTCTGCACATCCTCGGCGGCGGCCCGGTCGGCGAGCCGCGTGTGAACCTCGTGCTCGCCGTGCTGCGCGCCTCGCAGGTGTGGGGTGGGCAGGCAAACGCGCTGCCGGGGCTGAGGGCTTCGCTCGCCGAGCACTTCGGGCTGGTGGAGAAGGAGCTGCTCGCCGAGCCGGGAGCTCCGGTGAAGGTGCCGGTGGAGCTGACGGACCTGGTCGAAGGCCCCTCGCGCACGGCCGCGGACGCGATCGACCTGCTGGAGCAGCTGTGCCGGCGGATCGCGGAGGGCATGGAGGAGCGGGACTGGGCCGTTTCTGAGAGCGGTGCTCTCGTACGTGAGGTGCTCGGCACCGAACTCCCCCGCGCCGTCGCCGTCCTGGAGTTCGCCTGCACCGAGGTGGTCCCCCGGCTCGCCCGCACGACGGACGAGATCGGCCACATCCTCAAGGCGCTCGACGGCGGTTACGTCCCGGCGGGCCCGTCGGGCTCCCCGACCCGCGGTCTCGTCAACGTCCTGCCGACCGGCCGCAACTTCTACTCCGTCGACCCCAAGGCCATTCCGTCGAGGCTGAGCTGGGAAGTCGGACAGTCGCTCGCGGACTCGCTGGTCGCGCGCTATCTGCAGGACACCGGCGAGTACCCGAAGTCCGTCGGCCTGACGGTCTGGGGCACGTCCGCCATGCGCACCCAGGGCGACGACATCGCCGAGATCCTGGCGCTGCTCGGGTGCCGCCCGGTCTGGGACGACGCCTCGCGCCGGGTGACCGGCTTCGAGATCGTGCCGCTCGCCGAACTCGGCCGCCCCCGTATCGACGTCACGGTCCGTATCTCGGGCTTCTTCCGCGATGCGTTCCCGCACGTCGTCGGGCTCATCGACGACGCCGTACGGGCCGTCGCCGAACTGGAGGAGCCCGCCGGGCAGAACTTCGTCCGCGCCCACGCCGACGAGGACACCGCCGAGCACGGCGACCGGCGGCGCGCGACCGCCCGTATCTTCGGCTCGAAGCCGGGTGCGTACGGGGCGGGGCTGCTGCCGCTGATCGACGCCCGCAACTGGCGGTCCGATGCGGATTTGGCCGAGGTGTACGCCGTCTGGGGCGGCTATGCCTACGGGCGCGGGCTCGACGGGCGGGCGGCGCGCGGGGACATGGAGACCGCGTTCAGGCGGATCGCCGTGGCCGCCAAGAACGTCGACACCCGCGAGCACGACCTCGTGGACGCCGACGACTACTTCCAGTACCACGGCGGGATGGTCGCGATGGTCAGGCATCTGACCGGCGCGTCCCCGGAGGCGTACGTCGGCGACTCCGCCGTACCCGACCAGGTGAGGACGAGGACCCTCGGCGAGGAGACCCACCGCGTCTTCCGCGCCCGCGTCGTCAACCCGCGCTGGATGGCGGCCATGCGCCGCCACGGCTACAAGGGCGCCTTCGAGATGGCGGCGACCGTCGACTACCTCTTCGGCTACGACGCCACGGCCGGGGTCGTCGACGACTGGATGTACGAGAAGCTCAGCGCCGAGTACGTCTTCGACGCCGAGAACCGGGACTTCATGAAGAAGTCCAACCCGTGGGCGCTGCGCGGCATCACCGAGCGGCTCCTTGAAGCCGCCGACCGCGGTCTGTGGGCCGAGCCGGACGCGGACACGCTGGAGCGGCTGCGCGCCACCTATCTGGAGCTGGAAGGCGACTTGGAGGGCGACGAGAAGTGAGTACCCCGTTTCCGTTCACGGCCGTCGTCGGCCAGGACGACCTGCGGCTCGCCCTGCTGCTGAACGCCGTCTCGCCGGCGGTCGGCGGTGTGCTGGTGCGCGGTGAGAAGGGCACCGCCAAGTCCACGGCCGTCCGCGCGCTTTCGGCGCTGCTGCCGGCGGTGGACGTGGTCCCCGGGTGCCGTTTCTCGTGCGACCCGGCCGCGCCGGACCCGAACTGCCCGGACGGGCCGCACGAGGCGGGCGCCGGAACGCAGCGGCCCGCGCGCATGGTCGAGCTGCCCGTCGGCGCCTCCGAGGACCGGCTCGTGGGCGCCCTCGACATCGAACGGGCGCTGGCCGAGGGCGTGAAGGCCTTCGAGCCAGGCCTGCTCGCCGACGCGCACCGCGGCATCCTGTACGTCGACGAGGTCAACCTCCTCCACGACCACCTCGTGGACCTGCTCCTGGACGCGGCCGCGATGGGCGCCTCGTACGTCGAGCGCGAGGGTGTCTCCGTACGGCATGCCGCCCGCTTCCTGCTCGTCGGCACCATGAACCCCGAGGAGGGCGAGCTGCGGCCGCAGCTGCTCGACCGGTTCGGGCTGACCGTCGAGGTGTCCGCCTCCCGCGAGCCCGACCAGCGCGTGGAGGTCGTACGGCGACGGCTCGCCTACGACGACGACCCGGCCGGTTTCGCGGCGCGCTGGGCCGAGGAGGAGGCCGCCGTACGGGCGCGGATCGTCGCCGCGCGCGAGCTGCTGCCGTCCGTACGGCTCGGGGACGGGGCGCTGCGGCAGATCGCGGCGACCTGTGCCGCGTTCGAGGTGGACGGCATGCGGGCCGACATCGTGATGGCGCGTACCGCGACCGCGCTGGCCGCCTGGGCCGGGCGGACCGACGTGCTCGCCGAGGACGTACGGCAGGCGGCGCTGCTCGCGCTGCCGCACCGGCGGCGGCGCAACCCCTTCGACGCGCCGGGGCTCGACGAGGACAAGCTCGACGAGACCCTTGAGGAGTTCGGGGGTTCCGAGGAGGACGACGACCCGGGTCCCGACGGGCCCGGCGGCGGAGGCGGGCAGCCCTCGCCCGACGAGGGCCCCCAGGGTGGGGACACCGCCGCGCGGCCCGAGGCCGGGGAGAGCGGACAGCCGGGGGCCTCCGGTGCCGGGGAGCAGCAGCCCGTACGCGCCTCCGAACCCTTTCGTACGAAGGTACTGACCGTGCCGGGGCTCGGCGACGGTGCCGCGGGGCGGCGGTCCCGGGCGCGGACAGAGCATGGGCGGACCACCGGGGCGCGACGGCCCCAGGGGGCGCTCACCAAGCTGCACCTGGCGGCGACCGTGCAGGCCGCCGCCCCGCACCAGCGGGCGCGCGGGCGGTCCGGTCCCGGGCTCGTGGTGCGCCGGGACGATCTGCGGCAGGCGACGCGGGAAGGGCGCGAGGGCAACCTCGTGCTGTTCGTGGTGGACGCCTCCGGGTCGATGGCGGCCCGGCAGCGGATGAGCGCCGTGAAGGGTGCCGTACTGTCGCTGCTGCTCGACGCCTACCAGCGGCGGGACAAGGTCGGCCTCGTGACCTTCCGCGGTTCGGCGGCCGATGTCGCTCTGCCGCCGACCTCGTCGGTGGACGCGGCGGCGGCCCGGCTGGAGACGCTGCCGACCGGAGGCCGGACGCCATTGGCCGCCGGGCTGCTCAAGGCCCACGACGTCCTGCGGGTCGAGCGGCTGCGGGACCCGGCGCGGCGGGCGCTGGTCGTGGTGGTGACGGACGGGCGGGCGACGGGTGGTCCGGAGCCGGTCGCCCTCGCCGGGCGTGCGGCGCGGCTGTTCGCCGCCGAGGGCGTCGCGTCCGTGGTCGTGGACTGCGAGTCGGGGCCCGTACGGCTGGGGCTCGCCGGGCAACTCGCCGGCGAGCTGGGCGCTACGGCGGTGACGCTGGACGAGCTGCGCGCGGACAGCATCGCGGGGCTCGTACGGAGTGTGCAGGGGACGCAGGGGACCACGAGGAGGGCCGCGTAATGCCACAGGGACAGCCGAGTGTCGTACCGGACGACGGACTGACGACCCGTCAGCGGCGCAACCGACCGCTCGTCGTCGTGCACACGGGCGTCGGCAAGGGCAAGTCGACCGCCGCCTTCGGGCTCGCGCTGCGCGCCTGGAACCAGGGCTGGCCGATCGGGGTGTTCCAGTTCGTCAAGTCGGCGAAGTGGAAGGTCGGCGAGGAGAACGCGCTGCGTGTGCTGGGGGCGTCCGGCGAGGGCGGGACCGTCGACTGGCACAAGATGGGCGAGGGCTGGTCGTGGGTGCAGCGCGACGATCAGATGGACAATGAGGAGAAGGCCCGCGAGGGCTGGGAGCAGGTCAAGCGGGATTTGGCCGCCGAGACGTACAAGCTGTACGTGCTCGACGAGTTCGCGTACCCCATGCACTGGGGATGGGTCGACACCGACGAGGTCGTCGACGTGCTGCGCAACCGCCCGGGTACCCAGCATGTCGTGATCACCGGGCGGAACGCGCCCGAGAAGCTCGTCGACTTCGCCGACCTCGTCACCGACATGTCCAAGGTCAAGCACCCGATGGACGTCGGGCAGAAGGGGCAGAGAGGCATCGAGTGGTGATGTCCTCGTCCGTGCCCCGGCTGGTCATTGCCGCGCCTTCTTCGGGCAGCGGCAAGACAACCGTTGCCACCGGGTTGATGGCCGCGTTCGCCGGGCGGGGGCTTGCCGTGTCCCCGCACAAGGTCGGACCGGACTACATCGACCCCGGGTATCACGCGCTCGCCACCGGGCGCGTGGGGCGGAACCTCGACGCGTATCTGTGCGGTCCGGAGCTGGTCGCTCCGCTGTTCCTGCACGGTGCGCACGGGTGCGACCTCGCCGTCGTCGAGGGTGTGATGGGGCTGTACGACGGGGCCGCGGGAGAGGGTGAACTGGCCTCCACGGCACATGTGGCGAAGCTGCTGCGGGCGCCGGTGGTGCTCGTGGTCGACGCGTCGTCGCAGTCACGGTCGGTGGCGGCGCTGGTGCACGGGTTCGCGTCGTGGGATCCGGAGGTGCGGGTCGGGGGCGTGATCCTGAACAAGGTCGGGTCCGACCGGCATGAGGAGTTGTTGCGGGAGGCTTTGGACTCGGCGGGTGTTCCTGTCCTCGGCGCCTTGCGGCGGGCTCCGCAGGTGGACACGCCCTCGCGTCACCTGGGGCTGGTGCCGGTCGCCGAGCGGCGGGCGGAGGCGGTGGAGGCTGTTGCCGCCATGGCCGCGCAGGTGTCTCAAGGGTGCGATCTTGATGCGTTGGTCGCGCTGGCGCGGAGTGCCGGTGCGTTGTCGGGTGCGGCTTGGGATGCAGCTGAGGCCCTCAGTGTTGCGCCCCCGCCGCCCCTTCCCGTCCCGTCCCTGGGGGCTGCGCCCCCAGACCCCCATCGGCCTGAACGGCCTCGTCCTCAAACTCCCCCACTCTCGGCTTCGCTCGAGCGGGGGGACCCCCATGACGGGCTGAAAGTTGCGGTCGCCGGTGGTCCCGCCTTCACGTTCTCCTATGCCGAGCACACCGAACTGCTCACCGCCGCCGGAGCCGAAGTCGTCACCTTCGATCCCCTCCGCGACGAGCAACTGCCCGACGGGACTCGCGGGTTGGTCATCGGCGGCGGCTTCCCCGAGATGTACGCCTCCGATCTGTCCGCCAACGAACCCCTCCGCAAGGCCGTCGCCGAGCTCGCGCTGAGCGGTGCGCCCGTCGCCGCCGAGTGTGCCGGGCTGCTGTATCTGTGCCGGGAGCTGGACGGGCAGCCGATGTGCGGTGTGCTCGACGCGGGCGCCCGCATGAGTGAACGGCTCACTCTCGGCTACCGGGACGCCGTGGCCGTCAGCGACAGTGCCCTCGCCGTGGCCGGGACGCGGATGCGCGGGCACGAGTTCCACCGGACCGTGGTCGAGCCCGGCGCGGGGGCGGCTCCCGCCTGGGGGGTGCGCGCTCCTCAGCGGCGCCTCGAAGGTTTCGTACAACAAGGTGTGCACGCGAGTTATCTGCACACGCACTGGGCCGCCGCGCCCGGTGTGGCCCGTCGGTTCGTGGAGAGGTGCCGGACGTCATGAGCAGCAGGCTGATCGGAGTCGGGGTGGGCCCCGGCGACCCCGAGCTGGTGACCGTCAAGGGCGTCAACGCTCTGCGGGAGGCCGACGTCGTCGTCGTACCCGTGATGGCTGCATCTGATGGAAAGGATGGCGGGGAGCGCGGGCGCGCGGAGGCCACCGTGCTGCACTACGTGCCCGAGGAGAAGGTCGTACGCGTCGTGTTCGCGCTCAACGAGCGCAGCGACCGCGCACGGCGCGAGGCCGCCTGGGACGCCGCGGGGGAGCGCGTGGCCCGGCTTCTCGAACGGCACTCCGCCGTCGCGTTCGCCACCATCGGCGACCCCAACGTGTACTCGACCTTCACCTATCTCGCGCAGACCATCGCCGAGCTCGTGCCCGGCACCGTCATCGAGACCGTGCCCGGCATCACCGCCATGCAGGACCTCGCAGCGCGCTCGGGTGCCGTCCTCACGGAGGGCACCGAGCCGCTCACGCTCGTGCCCGTCACGGCCGGATCCGCCGTACTCAAGGACGCGCTCGGCGGGCCCGGGACCGTCGTCGCCTACAAGTTCGGGCGGCAGGCGCACGAGGTCGCCGAGGCGCTGCGCGAGACCGGGCGCATCGACGACGCCGTATGGGGGTCCGCGCTCGGGCTGCCGGAGGAGTCCATCCGGCCGGCCGCCGCCCTCGACGACGGCCCGCTCCCCTACCTCTCCACCCTCATCGCGCCCGCCCGGCGCGACGGCGCCCGCGGCGGCAAGCTGTGACCGGCGGCGGATCAGGCCGCGAGGCCCACCACGAGCCAGATGAACGCCGCGCCCGCGACCGTGCACAGCAGGGTCGAGCGGGCGGGGTGGACGTGGTGCGCCTCCGGGAGGATCTCGGCCGCGGCGAGGTAGAGGAGCACGCCGCCGAAGAGGCCGATGTAGCCGCCGAGCAGCTGCTGGGGGATGGTGAACGCCAGCGTGGACGCGGCGCCCACCACGGGCGCCACGGCGTCGGCGAAGAGCATCGTGAGCGCCTTGCGGCGGGCGTTCCCGTACAGGCTCGTGATCGTGTAGGTGTTGAAGCCGTCCGCGAAGTCGTGGGCGACGACCGCGAGCGTGACCGCCGCGCCCATGCCGCCGCCGACCTGGAACGCGGCACCGATCGCGATGCCGTCCATGGCGCTGTGCCCCACCATCGCCGCGGCCGCCGTCAGGCCCACCTCGGGCGCCCGGTGGTTGTGCTCGTCCGCCCCGTGTGCCGCCCGGCGCGCGGCCAGCAGGCGCTCCACCAGATGGGCCAGCAGGAAGCCGGCCACGAACAGCAGCAGCGCGGCCGGTACGCCGAAGACCACGCCACCCGCTGTGCGCAGCGCCTCCGGCAGCAGATCCAGGCCGACCACACCGAGCATCAGCCCGCCGGCCAGGCCGAGGACGAGATGACGGCGGTCGGTCACACGCTGTGCCGTCCAGCCGCCCGCCAGCGTCATCAGAAACGCGCCGAGCGCGACGAAGACCGCCATATGACCTTGCTATCCAATCGATCCCTGTGCGCCCAGGACCGGCGGCCATGTGCGCACCGGCGTTTCGCACTGCTCGAACCTTCGTAGGAGAGGAAAGATTCCCATGGCCGATGCCACCACCGGCAAGGTGACCTTCGTCGGTGCCGGCCCCGGCGCCGCCGACCTGCTGACATTCCGTGCCGCACGCGCCATCACCGAGGCCGACGTCGTGATCTGGGCCGCCAGCCTGGTGCAGGCGGAGGTCCTCGAGCACGCGCGCGAGGACGCGGAGATCCTCGACTCGGCGACCATGTCCCTGGAGGACGTCGTCGCCGTCTACCGGCGTGCTCATGAAGAGGGCCTGCGTGTCGCGCGTATCCACTCCGGCGACCCGGCCCTGTGGGGCGGCACGCAGGAGCAGCTCGACCGGTGTGCCGGGATCGGCATCGAGACGGAGGTCGTGCCGGGCGTCTCGTCCTTCTCCGCCGTCGCCGCCCTCGCCCAGCGGGAGCTGACGATCCCCGAGGTCGCGCAGTCCGTGGTCCTGACCCGGCTCGGCGGCGGCAAGACGCCCATGCCGCCCGGTGAGGAAGTGCGCGAGTTCGCCCGGCACGGCACCACCATGGCGATCTTCCTGTCGGCGGCCCGCAGCGGTCAGCTCGTGCGGGAGCTGCTGGAGGGCGGCTACCCGACGAACACCCCGGTCGTGGTGGCGTACCAGGCGACCTGGCCCGAAGAACTGATCGTGAAGTGCACGATCGGCACGCTGGAGGAGACCGTCAAGGAGCACAAGCTCTGGAAGCACACCCTCTTCCTGGTCGGTCCCGCCCTCGACGCGCACGGCACACGTTCGCACCTCTACCACCCCGGCCACTTCCACGGCTACCGCAAGGCCGACCCCGAGGCCCGCAAGGCCCTGCGCACACGGGGTGCCAGCACATGATCACGGTGGTCGGTACGGGGACGGGGGCGCCGCTTCCCGCCGACGCGGTGACCGGGGCGGACCTCGTGGTCGGCGGACGGCGCCACCTGGAGGCGGCCCGGCTGCCCCAGGGCGTGGAGCAGATCGTCCTCGGGCCGCTGCCGCCCGCGCTCGACGCGATCGAGCGGTACCTCGACAAGGGGCGGCGGGTCGTCGTACTCGCTTCCGGGGACCCCGGGTTCTTCGGGATCGCCCGGGCGCTGGCCGAACGGTTCGGGCCGGAGCGGCTCGACGTACGGCCGGGTGTCTCCTCGGTGGCCACCGCCTTCGCGCGGCTCGGGCTGCCCTGGGACGACGCGGTGGTGGTGAGCGCCCACGGGCGTGATCTGCGGACGGCGGTGAACGTGTGCCGAGCGCATCCCAAGGTCGCCGTGCTGACCGGGCCCGGGGCCGGTCCCGCCGAGCTGGGCGCGGCGCTCGCCGACCCCTCCGGTGAGCGGGTCCTCGTCGTGGCGAGCGCGCTCGGCGATCCGGAGCGCGAGCGTGTGGAGCGGGTGACTCCGGCGCAGGCGGCAGCGCGCGACTGGGGCGCGGCGGTGAGCCTGGTGCTGTGCCTGGACGCGGCGCGGACGCTGGGGCCCGTACGCACGGTCGCCGGACCACCGCCCGGCCCCTCCTCATGGGCCCTGGACGAGAGCGCGTTCACCCACCGCGACTCGATGATCACCAAGTTCGAGGTGCGCGCCCTGGCGCTGGCCCGGCTGGGTCCCCGGCCCGGCGATCTGATCTGGGACGTGGGTGCCGGCTCCGGGTCGGTGGCTGTCGAGTGCGCCCGACTGGGCGCCGCCGTCACCGCGGTCGAGAAGACGCCCGACGGGGTGGAGCGGATCCGCGCGAACGCGGCGGCCCACGGCGTGGACGTCGATGTCGTGCCCGGGACCGCGCCGGACGTGCTGGACGGTCTCGCCGTCCCCGACGCCGCGTTCATCGGCGGCGGCGGACGCGAGCTGCCCTCGATCGTGACCGCGTGCGCGGCACGGGCCCGGCGGGCGGTAGTGATCGCCATGGCCGCCCTGGACCGCGTACCGGCGGCGCGCGAGGCGCTCGTCGCTGCCGGGTTCTCCTGCAACGGGGTGCTGCTGCAGTCGTCGCGCCTTGCCCCGTTGCCGGGAGACGTGACCCGGCTCGCGGCGACCAACCCTGTTTTCCTGCTGTGGGGCACGCGGCCTCCGGCGCGTACCGAAGGAGTTGCTCTGTGATCGGCCTCATTTCCGCCACCGCGGCGGGGGCGGCTGCGCGGGACCGGCTGGCCGCGGCGTGGCCCGACCGCACACGGGTGTACGACGGGCCCGTCGGGGACGCCGTGCGGGCCGCCTTCGCGGAGTGCGAGCAGCTCGTGTGTTTTCTGGCGACGGGGGCGGTCGTACGGCTGGTCGCCCCGTTGCTGGGTGACAAGACGTCCGACCCGGGTGTGGTCTGCGTCGACGAGGGCGGGCGGTTCGCCGTGTCACTGGTGGGCGGGCACGCCGGCGGGGCCAGTGAGCTCGCTCGTGACGTGGCCGAGGTGCTGGGGGCGCAGCCCGTGGTGACGACCGCGACGGACTCCGTGGGTCTGCCCGGCCTCGACACGCTCGGGTTCCCGGTGGAGGGCGATGTCGCCGGGGTCTCGCGGGCGCTGCTGGACGGGGAGCCGGTCGCCCTGCGGGCGGAGGTGAGCTGGCCGCTGCCGCCGCTGCCGGTCACCCCCGAGGGCCCGTACACGATCCGTGTCACCGATGCCCTGGTCGAGCCCGCCGGGCAGGAGGTCGTCCTGCGGCCGCCGACCCTCGTCGTCGGCGTCGGCGCCTCCAAGGGTGTTCCCGCCGACGAGGTCCTCGGACTCGTGGAGGGTGCGCTGCGGGACGCCGGACTGTCCGTGAAGTCGGTCGCCGAACTGGCCACCGTTGAGGCCAAGGCCGACGAGCCCGGCATCGTCGAGGCGGCGCGGCGGCTGGGGGTGCCCGTGGTGACGCACTCCGCCGAGGAGCTGGCGCAGGTCGACGTACCCAACCCCTCCGACGCGCCGCTCGCCGCGGTCGGCACGCCGTCCGTCGCGGAGGCCGCCGCGCTCGTGGGCGGGGGCGAACTCCTGGTGCCCAAGCGCAAGTCGGCAGCGAGCCCCGCGATGGCGACCTGTGCCGTCGTACGGCGGCCGGGGCGCGGGCGGCTGGCCGTCGTCGGGCTCGGGCCGGGCGCCCGGGACCTGCTGACGCCGCGCGCCAAGGCGGAGTTGCGGCGTGCCTCCGTGCTGGTCGGGCTCGACCAGTACGTCGACCAGATCCGCGATCTGCTGCGGCCCGGCACCCGGGTCCTGGAGTCGGGGCTCGGCGCCGAGGAGGAGCGGGCACGCACCGCGGTCGCGGAGGCCCGCAAGGGGCATGCCGTCGCGCTGATCGGCAGCGGGGACGCGGGCGTGTACGCCATGGCGTCACCGGCCCTGGCCGAGGCGTCCGACGACATCGACGTGATCGGGGTGCCCGGCGTCACGGCGGCGCTCGCGGCCGGGGCGATTCTGGGCGCGCCGCTCGGTCATGACCATGTGTCGATCAGCCTCTCGGACCTGCACACCCCCTGGGAGGTCATCGAGCGGCGGGTGCGGGCCGCGGCCGAGGCGGACCTCGTCGTGACCTTCTACAACCCCCGCAGCCGGGGCCGTGACTGGCAGCTGCCGAAGGCACTCGCGATCCTCGCCGGGCACCGGGAGCCGACGACGCCGGTCGGGGTCGTACGGAACGCGTCGCGGCCGGACGAGTCCAGCCGGCTGACGACCCTGGCCTCGCTCGACCCGGCGACGGTCGACATGATGACGGTCGTGACCGTGGGCAACACGGCGACCCGGGATATTGCGGGGCGCATGGTGACGCCGCGCGGTTACCGCTGGCAGGAGGAACCGAAGTGAACCGTGTGGTGCACCCGATCGAGCAGGAGTCCTTCCGGCGGCTTCGCGCCCGGCTGGACACCTCGCACTTCCCGCCGCTGACCCGGGCCGTGGTGGAGCGGGTCATCCACTCTGCGGCCGACCTCGACTACGCGAGCGATCTCGTCATGGACGAGGGCGAGTTGGAGAGGGCGCACACCGCGCTGCACGAGGGTGCGCCGGTGGTCGTGGACGTCGAGATGGTGGCCGCCGGAATCACCCGGCGCGGGACGGTCTGCCGTCTGAAGGACGCCAGATCCGGTCCCGGGATGACGCGTTCGGCGCATGCGATCCGGCTGGCGTACGAGGACGTCGGGCCCGGAGCGCTCTGGGTGATCGGCTGTGCCCCGACCGCCCTGGAGGAGCTGCTGAAGCTGGACGCGTCGCCCGCGCTCGTCATCGGTCTGCCCGTCGGGTTCGTCGGCGCGGCCGAGTCCAAGGCCGCGCTGCGCGAGAGCGGGCTGCCCGCCGTGAGCAACGTGTCCGAGAAGGGCGGTTCGGCGGTCGCGGCCGCCGCGCTCAACGCCCTGCTGTACCACCCCACTTCGAAGGAGACCCCGTGACCACCCCGCCGCCCGCCCTGCTCATCGCCGGCCATGGCACCCGGGACGATGCCGGAGCCGAGGCGTTCCGCGACTTCGTACGGGAGCTGGGGCGCCGCCACCCCGAACTGCCCGTCGCGGGCGGCTTCATCGAGCTGTCGCCGCCGCCGCTGGGCGAGGCGGTGACCGAGCTGGTGGAGCAGGGGGTCCGCCGGTTCGCCGTCGTTCCGCTGATGCTGGTGTCCGCCGGGCATGCCAAGGGGGACATCCCGGCGGCGCTGGCCCGGGAGAAGGAGCGGCACCCCGGGATCTCCTACACCTACGGGCGTCCGCTGGGCCCGCATCCGGCGCTGCTGAGCGTGCTGGAGCGGCGTCTGGACGAGGCGCTGGGCGGGACGGGCAGGACTCCGGCCGACCGGGCCGATGTGACCGTGCTGCTGGTCGGGCGGGGCTCCACGGATCCCGACGCCAACGCAGAGGTGCACAAGGCGGCGCGGCTGCTGTGGGAGGGCCGCGGGTACGCCGGCGTGGAGACGGCGTTCGTGTCGCTGGCGGCGCCGGACGTGCCGAGCGGACTGGACCGGTGTGCCCGGCTGGGCGCTCGGCGGATCGTCGTCCTCCCGTACTTCCTCTTCACCGGGATCCTGCCGGACCGGGTCCGGCAGCAGACCGAGGGCTGGGCGGCGGCGCACCCGGAGATCGAGGTGCGGTCGGCGGATGTGATCGGCCCCGAGCCGGAGCTCCTCGACCTGGTGATGGAACGGTACGAGGAGGCGCTGAAGGGCGACCTTCGTATGAACTGCGACTCGTGCGTGTACCGGATCGCGCTGCCGGGCTTCGAGGAGAAGGTGGGCCTGCCGCAGCAGCCGCACTTCCACCCGGACGACGACGGCCACCATCACGGTCACGGGCATCACCACCACGGACACCACGGCGGGCACACCCACTCCCATGCGCACTGATCACGAAGGCGGGCAGCACGACCTGCGGCACCACGGGGACGCCGAGGTCCGTGACGAGGGTGCGGCGCTCACCGACCTCGCGGTGAACGTCCGCGCGGACACGCCGCCCGCGTGGTTGCGCGAGGTGATCGCCGGGTCGCTGGGAGGGCTCGCGGCCTACCCCGACGGGCGGGCCGCGCGGGCGGCGGTGGCGCAGCGGCACGGGCTGCCGGTCGAGCATGTGCTGCTCACGGCGGGCGCGGCGGAGGCCTTCGTCCTGCTCGCCCGCGCCCTGAAGGTGCGTAGGCCGGTTGTGATACACCCGCAGTTCACGGAGCCGGAGGCGGCGCTGCGGGATGCGGGGCACACGGTGGACCGGGTTCTGCTGCGGCAGTCGGACGGCTTCCGTCTGGACCCGGCGCTGGTGCCCGAGGATGCGGACCTGGTGGTGATCGGCAATCCGACGAACCCGACGTCGGTGCTGCATCCGGCGGCCGCGATCGCCGAACTCGCCCGGCCGTGGCGGACGTTGGTGGTCGACGAGGCGTTCATGGACGCGGTGCCGGGGGAACGGGAGGCCTTGGCGGGCCGCACGGACATCCCCGGTCTGGTGGTGCTGCGCAGTCTGACCAAGACCTGGGGACTGGCGGGTCTGCGCATCGGCTACGTTCTGGCCTCCCCCGAGACGATCTCCTCACTGGAGCGGGCGCAGCCCCTGTGGCCGGTGTCCACACCCGCGCTCGCGGCGGCTCAGGCGTGCGTGTCGCCCCGGGCGCTGGCGGAGGCGGCGCACGCGGCGCACCGGGGGGCGGCGGACCGGGCGCATCTGGTGGCGGGGCTGCGGGAGTTCGGGCCGGACGGGTTGTACGTGGCCGAACCGGCTCAGGGCCCGTTCGTCCTGATCCGCCTGCCACGGGCGACGGCGGTACGCCGCCACTTGCGCGACCTCGGTTTCGCGGTGCGGCGCGGGGACACGTTTCCGGGGCTGGGCGAGGAGTGGCTACGGCTGGCGGTACGGGACCGGGTGACGGTGAACGGCTTTCTGCAGGCGCTGGACCGGGCGGTGACGCTGGCGGGACGCTGAGCGCTGGGGGCTCCGCCCGGGGCCTCGCCCCAGACCCCGTTCGCGGGCCTGCCCCCGGCTCCCCGCTCCTCAAACGCCGAAGGGGCTGCATCTCCCCAACGCCGGCCAGGCAAGAATCAGCCCGTCCGGGTAGGGGCGGCGGGGGTGAAAAACCCCTCGGCCTCAGACACGGCGTCGGCGCGCCACCCCCACCGCTCCCCCGCCCACCACCAGCAACGCAACCGCCCCGCCCACCACATACGGCGTCACCGAACTCCCCCCGGTCTCCGCAAGATCCGTCTTCGCAGCCGCCCCCTGCGGCCTCACATCCTCCACAGAGCCCGTCGCAGCAGAAACAGACACCGCAGGTGCCTCACACGTGGCCCCCGCCAGCGTCACCGTCCCCTGGACATCCGCCACATTCAGCTTCAGCGGATTCACGGACACCGTCAGCCGCAGCGCGGCCGCCGCAGCCGTCCGGGACGTCGTCCGTGTCGGCGACACGTCCAGCCGCACCTCACCGACACCCGGCACCTTCACCTCCGTCGGCCCGCCCGCCGACACGGTCACCTTCCTCCCCAGCACGGTCACCGCGCCCAGAAGATTCGCCGCGGCGACCGGCTTTCCGCCCGCCTCGCACACCGCCCGGGACGTGACGCCGTCCACCTCGATCAGCGACAGCAGCGGCAGCCCCGGAACATGGACACGTACATGCGTCAGGCGCGTCGAGCCCTCCGCCTTCGTCGCGGACACCGTCGCACTCGCCGTGGCGACGTCCGCCTGCAGCACGCTGAACGGGCGGCCTCCGTCCACGCCGTCCAATGACGCGGTGAGCGCGGTCCGGTCAGCGCTGCGCGGGGCCTGTACATCGTTGAGGGAGACCGTGAGCGGGGCGTTCACAGTCTTGTTGAGCAGGGACACATCGAGCCCGGTGCGCAGCACGACGGCGCTCGCGCGACCGTGGCCCTCGGTCGCCCCGGCCGGCCCCGCACCGGCCAGCGCGACGGGACCGGCGGCCAGGGCGGTGGCGACGGCGACGTTGGTCAGACGGCGTGCGGGCATGCGGAAAGTGGTGCCGTTCATGGTGGTGGGACCCCCGGAGAAGACAAGCTTGGGACCCGGAAAGAATCGCGTGCCGGGAGTCAACCGTCAGCGATACGGTACGGCTTCACTCCAACGTGGGTTTCCCGCAAGTCCATTCGAAACCTGCGGCACGCTTGTTCCCGCCTGCCACCCCCGCATCCCCCACACCGGGGGGGGCGTGACCGGCGTGCGCGGTGGACGGCGCGCGCCTACCCGACGACCCGCCCGTTCAGCACCACCCGCCGCGGCGCCCCCAGCACCCGTACATCCGCGCGCGGATCCGACGCGTAGACCACCAGGTCCGCGGGTGCCCCCTCCTCCAGACCGGGCCGGCCCAGCCACCGCCGGGCGCCCCATGTGGTCGCCGACAGCGCCTGGACCGGCGGGATCCCTGCGGTCACCAGTTCAGCGACCTCGCCCGCCGCCAGGCCGTGGGCCAGCGAACCCCCGGCGTCCGTGCCGACGTACACCGGGATTCCGGCGTCGTAGGCCGCGCGCACCGTGTCGTAGCGGCGTTCGTGCAGCCTCCGCATATGCGCCGACCAGCGCGGGAACTTCGACTCGCCGCCGTCCGCGAGCTTCGGGAAGGTCGCGATGTTCACCAGGGTCGGGACGATCGCCACACCCCGCTCCGCGAACAGCGGGATCGTCTCCTCCGTCAGGCCCGTCGCGTGCTCGATGCAGTCGATGCCCGCCTCGACCAGGTCCCGCAGCGAGTCCTCGGCGAAACAGTGCGCCGTCACACGGGCGCCCAGGCGGTGTGCCTCCGCGATCGCCGCCTGAACGGCCTCGCGCGGCCAGCACGCGGACAGGTCTCCGGCGTCCCGGTCGATCCAGTCGCCGACGAGCTTGACCCAGCCGTCGCCGCGCCGGGCCTCCTGGGCGACATACGCGACCAGGTCCTCGGGCTCGATCTCCCAGGCGTAGTTGCGGATGTAGCGGCGGGTGCGCGCGATGTGCCGGCCGGCCCGGATGATCTTCGGGAGGTCGTCGCGGTCGTCGATCCAGCGCGTGTCCGAGGGGGAGCCCGCGTCGCGGATCAGCAGGGTGCCCGCGTCACGGTCGGTCAGCGCCTGCTTCTCGGCGACGTCCTCGGAGACCGGGCCATGGGCGTCGAGGCCGACGTGGCAGTGCGCGTCGACGAGGCCGGGCAGCGCCCAGCCCTCGACGGTACGGACGTCGGGGGCGTGGGCGGGCCGGTCGTACGAGATCCGGCCGTCGACCACCCACAGCTCGTCGCGGACCTCCTCCGGTCCGACGAGCACCCGTCCCTTCACGTGCAGCACCGCGCGATCGCTCATGTACTGCACCTTATGCGGGTGCTACCGGGCCCCGCCCACCTGGTCCGAGGTCTCCTCCTCGACCTGCGCCATCGCGGGGTCCAGGAGGCGGGAGAGGAAGTGGCGGGTGCGCTCGTGGGCGGGGTTGCCGATCACGCGGTCCGGCGTGCCCTCCTCGACGATGACGCCGCCGTCCATGAAGACGACCCGGTCGGCGACCTCGCGCGCGAAGGTCATCTCGTGGGTGACGACCATCATCGTCATGCCGTCGTCGGCGAGCATGCGCATCACCGCGAGGACGTCGCCCACCAGCTCGGGGTCGAGGGCGGAGGTCGGCTCGTCGAAGAGCATCACCTCGGGGCCCATCGCGAGCGCGCGGGCGATCGCGACGCGCTGCTGCTGGCCGCCGGAGAGGGAGGAGGGGTAGGCGTCGGCCTTCTCGGCGAGACCCACGCGCTGCAGGTTCTCCGCCGCGATCCTGGCGGCCTGCGCCTTGTCCCGCCTGAGCACCCGGCGCTGCGGCAGCGTGAGGTTCTCCGTCACCGTGAGGTGCGGGAAGAGGTTGAACTGCTGGAAGACCATGCCGATACGGCGGCGTACCGCGTCGATGTCCACGTCGGGGTCGGTGATCTCGGTGCCGCCCACGAAGACCTGGCCCTTGCCGGGCTCCTCCAGGAGGTTGACGCATCGCAGCAGGGTCGATTTACCCGAGCCTGACGGGCCGATGACGCAGACCACCTCGCCCTGGCCGATCTCCAGGTCGATGCCGCGCAGCACCTGGTTGTCGCCGAAGGACTTGTGAAGGTCCCGGATCCGGATCTGTGCGGAGCTGCTCACTTGACGGCCTCCTGGGCCTTCGCCTCCAGGCGGCGTACGACGAAGCCGAGCGGGATGGTGACCAGCAGGTAGCACAGGCCGGCGACCAGGATCGGCGTGGAGTTGGCGGTCGTGCTGGCGAGGTCGCGGCCGAACTTCGACAGCTCGCGCTCCTCCAGGGTGACGCCGAGGACCAGCACCAGCGAGGAGTCCTTGAAGAGCTGGACGAATTCGTTGGTGAGGGGCGGGAGGATGATCCGGAAGGCCTGCGGGATGATGATCGAGACCATGGCCCGGGCGGGCGAGAAGCCCAGCGAACGGGCCGCCTCCATCTGTCCCTTGGGCACCGCCTGGATGCCGGCACGGAATGTCTCGGCCATGTACGCGGCACCCACCAGGCCCAGCGCGATGGCCGCCTTGCCGTAGGTGCCGCCGACGATCTCCGTGCCCGGGAAGGCCAGCGGCACCGCCACACCGATGAAGATGAAGATCAGCAGGGCGGGCAGACCGCGGAAGATCTCGATGTAGACGCCGGCGACCCAGCGGTACGGGCCGACGGACGACAGCCGCATCAGGGCGAGGACGATGCCGAGCACCAGGCCGACGGCGAAGCCGGACACGGTGTAGAGCACGGTGTTCTTGAGCGCCAGCGTGATGACGTCCGGGAACATCTGCCTCGCGATGTCCGTCTGCGCGAACTGGTTCTGCAGCCGTCCCCAGTCGGCCGTGACCGCGAAGACGATCACGGCGGCGACGAAGACGGCGTACTGGACGCCGCGCGACAGTTTGCGCTTCTGGCTCCGGGTCAAGCCCTTCCTGCGGGGCCGGACTTCGGCGTCGGCTGTGCCGGTCGCGTCGCTCATGAGGCGGAGGGTGAGGCGACGGACGGGTTGTACGGGCCGATCCACTGCTCGTACAGCTTCTTGTACGTGCCGTCGGCCTTCGCGTCCTTGATCGCCTTGTTGATGGCGGCGAGGAGCTTGCTGTTGCCCTTCTTCACCGTGAAGCCGTACTGCTCGCCGGTGTTGAGGTTGTCGACGACCTTGAAGGCGTCGGCGTTCGCCTTGTCCTTGAGCCAGCCCTGGACGACCGGGTAGTCGATGACGACCGCCTGGACCTGGCCGGTGCGCAGGCCGTTGATGACGGCGTCGGAGGACTCGAAGGAGATGGGGTCGAAGCCCTCCTTCTTCACGTAGTCCTCGCCGGTGGTCTGCGCCTGGGCGCCGAGCTTCTTGCCCTTGGCCTTCACATCGGCGAGCGAGGTGATGCCGCTCTTCTTGTCGGCCAGGACGGCCTGGGTGGCGTCGAAGTACGGGTCGGAGAAGTCGACGTGCTTCTTGCGCTCGGCGGTGATGGTCATACCGGCCGCGGCGACGTCGCACTGGCCTGAGTTGAGGAACGCGCCGGTCTTGAAGTTCTCGAAGGGCGTGTCGAGGATCTGCTGCTTCGCCCCGAGGTCCTTGGCGACCAGATCGATCAGCGAGACGTCGAAGCCCTGCACCTTGCCGTCGATCTCCGACTGGAAGGGCGGGTAGGGCAGGTGCGTGCAGGTGGTGAGCTGACCGGCCTTGGCGAGTTCCACCCCGCCGGCGGCCGTCTTGCCGGCGCTGCCGCTCGAGGTGCAGCCGGCCACGAGCAGCATGCCGGCCGTCGCGGTGGTGGCGGCCAGGATGCGGGCCCGGCGCCCGAGGAGCGTGTTCACGGGGGACCTCTCTGTGGGGGAAGTGTCTCTGTGGGGGAACTGCGGGTTCTGATTATAAGGAGAAGTTTGAGTCTCTCAAACCAATCCGATGGTTACAAAGCGGTTCCACCTCAGAAGTCGCCGGTAAGGCGGGCGTGGCGCCCTGTGATGCGCGGCTGCCGCCGGAGGGTGCGGCGGTCGCACCGGGCGGCCTGGAGCCGTATCCGAACGGGCATCGCTGTCGGACCCCCGTGCCATGCTCCCCGCATGACCACCGACACGCATCGAACCCTTCCCGACGGCCGCCCCGTCCCCCTGATGACCGGCGGCGAACGGCCCATGCTCGAGAGCTGGCTCGACTTCCACCGGGCCACGCTGGAGCTGAAGTGCGCGGGGCTCGACGACGACCAGGTGCGGCTGGCGTCGGCCGAGCCGTCGGCGCTGACCCTCCTGGGACTGCTCCAGCATCTCGCCGAGGTCGAACGGAACTGGTTCCAGCGGGCGTTCGAGGATGCCGCACTGCCTCCCGTGTTCGAGGAGGAGACGGGGTACCGGCTCACCTCCGAGCGCGGGCTCGCCGAGGCGCTCGACGTGTGGCGGCGGGAGATCGCGCGGGGGCGGGAGGTGTGTGCCGGACGCTCGCTCGACGACGCGGGACGGATCCCCGACGGCCCGATGGGCGGGCTCGAGGTCAGCCTCCGCTGGGTGTACGTGCACATGATCGAGGAGTACGCCCGGCACAACGGCCATGCGGACATCCTGCGGGAGCGCATCGACGGAGTGACCGGTGCCTGAAATCCACATTGTTTCCCGAGCCCCTCACGGGTAATTTCGGGAATTCCCATCAGGGTAGCTCCCCGTATTCTTCTGCCCGCTTTCTCCTGGCCTAAACGCAAAGATTCTGCGAACACCAACCGGCTTAATTCGGGCAGATCTCGTGAGGGTTACTGGGGTGTGACCGACCCCACAGTGCACCCTTTTTGCCCGGTATTTTACGGACATACCACCGCAACCAGCCTCCACTTCGCGCGGTCACACGCGCCCGCGCGATAACACATCGAGCCCTCGCCCGTAACCCCGTCCGGCGATGCATTTCTGAATTTCCCTCTGTAAATTCAAGCCGTATGACCGCCGCACGAGCAGACCTGCAAGCGGAATTCCTGGAAATGCCCGAGGGGCCCCGGATCGACCGTCCGGAGGTGGCGGACGGGGCCACGCTCTGGCGCATCGCCAGGGACTCCGAAACCCTCGACCTGAACTCCTCCTACAGCTATCTGCTGTGGTGCCGTGACTTCGCCGGCACCTCGGCGGTGGCACGCGCCGAGCCCGACGGACGGCCCGTCGGGTTCGTCACCGCGTATCTGCGGCCCGACCGCCCCCGCACCCTCCTCGTGTGGCAGGTCGCCGTCGACGCCGCCCACCGTGGACATGGGCTCGCGGCACGGCTGCTCGACGGGCTCACGGCCCGGGTCGCGCACGAGCACGGGGTGACCGGGATCGAGACGACGATCACCCCGGGCAACACCGCCTCCGAGCGCCTGTTCACGTCGTACGCCCGACGCCACGGCGCGGCCCTGGAACGCGAAGTCCTCTTCGAGGCGCGCCAGTTCCCCGACGGATCCCACGACCCCGAGGTCCTCTACCGCATCGGTCCTCTCTCCGTCTGACCCCACGTACTCCGTCTCTCTCCCCTCCCCCCCACGCACCCCCCCACGCAACGAGGAGCGAATTCGCCGTGACCATCACCCAGCCCGACCTCAGCGTCTTCGAGACCCTGGAGTCGGAGGTGCGCAGCTACTGCCGCGGCTGGCCCACCGTCTTCGACCGCGCGCAGGGAAGCCGCATGCACGACGAGGACGGGCACGAGTACCTCGACTTCTTCGCGGGCGCCGGGTCACTCAACTACGGCCACAACAACCCCGTACTGAAACGGGCGTTGATCGACTACCTGGAGCGGGACGGCGTCACCCACGGGCTCGACATGTCCACCGTCGCCAAGCGTTCCTTCCTCCAGGCCTTCCAGGACCTGGTCCTGCGGCCGCGCGATCTGCCGTACAAGGTCATGTTCCCGGGGCCCACCGGCACCAACGCCGTGGAGTCCGCCCTGAAGCTGGCGCGCAAGGTGAAGGGACGCGAGGCCATCGTGTCCTTCACCAACGCCTTCCACGGGATGTCCCTGGGATCCCTCGCCGTCACCGGCAACGCCTTCAAGCGCGCCGGCGCCGGAATACCGCTCGTGCACGGGACGCCCATGCCCTTCGACCACTATCTGGACGGCAGGGTCCCGGACTTCCTGTGGTTCGAGCGGCTCCTGGAGGACCAGGGGTCCGGGCTCAACCGGCCCGCCGCCGTCATCGTCGAGACCGTGCAGGGCGAGGGCGGCATCAACGTCGCGCGGCCCGAGTGGCTGCGCTCCCTCGCCGACCTGTGCACGCGCCGCGACATGCTGCTGATCGTCGACGACATCCAGATGGGCTGCGGCCGTACGGGTGCCTTCTTCTCCTTCGAGGAGGCCGGAATCGTGCCGGACATCGTCACCGTGTCCAAGTCCATCAGCGGCTACGGACTGCCCATGTCGCTGTGCCTGTTCAAGCCGGAGCTGGACCTCTGGGAGCCGGGCGAGCACAACGGCACCTTCCGCGGCAACAACCCCGCGTTCGTCACGGCCACCGCCGCCCTGGAGGCGTACTGGGCCGACGGGTCCGCCATGGAGAAGCAGACCCGGGCCCGTGGCGAGCAGGTCGAGCAGGGGCTGATCTCGATCACCGAGGAGAACCTCGCCGACGTCAAGGAGTACCGTGGGCGAGGGCTCGTGTGGGGCCTGGAGTTCCACGACAAGGGGCGCGCCGAGCGCGTCGCCCGCCGTGCCTTCGAGCTCGGCCTGCTGATCGAGACCTCGGGTCCCGAGGGCGAGGTCGTCAAGCTGCTCCCCGCCCTCACCATCACCCCCGACGAGCTGGACGAGGGCCTCACCACCCTCGCCCGTGCCGTTCGCGAGACCGTCTGAGCACCCCCGAAAAGGAGGCATGCACCACCGTGATCGTCCGTTCGTTCAAGGACATCGAAGGCACCGACCGGCATGTGAAGGCCGCGTCCGGCACCTGGGAGAGCAAACGGATCGTCCTCGCCCGGGAGAAGGTCGGCTTCTCCCTGCACGAGACGGTCCTGTACGCGGGCACGGAGACGTCCATGTGGTACGCGAACCACATCGAGGCGGTCGTGTGCGTCGAGGGCGAGGCCGAACTCACCGACCACGAGACCGGGAAGACGTACTCGATCACGCCCGGGACCCTGTACCTCCTGGACGGCCACGAGCGGCACACGCTGCGGGTCAAGGAGGACTTCCGCTGCATCTGCGTCTTCAACCCGCCCGTGACCGGTCGGGAGGACCACGACGTAAACGGCGTCTATCCCTTGCTCACCGAGCCCGAGGAGGTGTGACATCCCCATGACCACGACCACCACCGTCACCGACCTGTACCCCAGCCGAGGCACCACCGAGGTGTCCGTCCCGCGCCAGGACCCCGTTGTCTGGGGCGCCCCCGGCACGCCCGGGCCGGTCTCCGACGCCGACCTCCAGGCGTACGAGCGCGACGGCTTCCTGGCCATCGGCGAACTGCTCACCCAGGACGAAGTGGCCGTCTACCGGCAGGAGTTGCAGCGGCTCGTCGACGATCCGCGGATCCGTGCCGACGAGCGGTCGATCGTGGAGCCGAAGTCGCAGGAGATCCGGTCCGTCTTCGAGGTGCACCGGATCAGCGAGGTCTTCGCGGAACTCGTCCGCGACGAGCGCGTCGTCGGGCGGGCACGGCAGATCCTCGGTTCGGACGTGTACGTCCACCAGTCGCGCATCAACGTCAAGCCGGGCTTCGGGGCCAGCGGCTTCTACTGGCACTCCGACTTCGAGACCTGGCACGCCGAGGACGGTCTGCCGAACATGCGGACCGTGTCCGTCTCGATCGCGCTGACCGAGAACTACGACACCAACGGCGGCCTCATGATCATGCCGGGGTCGCACCGGACGTTCCTGGGCTGTGCCGGGGCCACGCCCAAGGACAACTACAGGAAGTCGCTGCAGATGCAGGACGCGGGCACGCCGTCCGACGAGGCGCTGACCGCGATGGCGAACCAGTACGGCATCAAGCTGTTCACGGGCAGGGCCGGTTCGGCGACCTGGTTCGACTGCAATTGCATGCACGGTTCCGGGGACAACATCACCCCGTTCCCGCGCAGCAACGTGTTCATCGTGTTCAACAGCGTGGAGAACGCGGCGGTGGAGCCGTTCGCGGCGCCGGTGCGGCGGCCGGAGTTCATTGGCGCGAGGGACTTCACGCCCGTCCGCTGAGCGCGGATGAGCCGGCGGCCGGCCCGCCGCGTAGCGGCAATCGGATACAGCATCGGGGCCCGGGATTTCACCCCGGTGAAGTGACCATATGCCGCGTACGGCCCACCCGCAGGACGGGTGGGCCGTACGCGGTGCGGGCCACCCCAGGGGGTCAGCCCGTCAGCACGTCAGCCCGCCAGCACGTCCAGGACGCGGTCGACGTCCGCGGGTGTGTTGTAGAGGTGGAAGGCGGCCCTCAGATTGCCTGCCCGGTTCGAGACCTCGACTCCCGCGCGGCTCAGCTCCGGCTGGCGTACGCCGAGCCCTGGGACGGAGACGATCGGCGAGCCCGGCGCGGGGAGCGGCTCGTGGCCGAGGTTGTGAAGGCCCGTACGGAAACGGTCGGCGAGGGCGAGGTCATGGGCGCGTACGGCCTCCACGCCGAGTTCCTCGATCAGGGCCAGGGAGTGGCGCAGGCCGGCGTACGAGAACAGGCTGGGGCTCACGTCGAACCGCCGTGCGGAGTGGGCGAGTTCCTCGACGGGGCCGTAGCAGCTGTCCCACGGCTTCTCCCCCGCGACCCAGCCGGCCAGTAGCGGGGTCAGTCCGCCGTGGTCCTCGGGTACGACCAGGAAGGCCGCGCCGTGCGGTCCGAGCAGCCACTTGAAGCCGATCGCGGCGACGTAGTCGTACGCGTCGGCCTCGACCGGCAGCCATCCGGCGGCCTGGGACCAGTCCACGTATGTGCGCGCCCCGTGTTCCCGGGCCGCCTCGCGCAGGGCGGAAAGGTCGGCGATACGCCCGTCGGCGGACTGCGCGGCGCTGACCGCGACGAGCGCGGTGCCGGGGCGGACGGACTCCGCGATCCGCTCCAACGGAACGGCGCGCACCTTGAGGTCGCCGCGGACATGGAAGGGGTTCACGACGGACGTGAAGTCGTCCGCTGCGGTCAGGACCTCGGCGCCCGGGGGCAGTGAGGCGGCGATCAGCCCGGTGTGGACGGCGATCGAGGCCCCCGCCGCCACCCGGGTGACCGGGACGCCGGCCAGCCGGGCGAAGGAGGCGCGGGCAGCCTCCACATCGGCGAACAGCGGGTCCAGCGGTTTGCCGTCGGCCCTGAGCTGCACGGCCTCGTGCAGGGCGGCCACCGTACGGGCCGGCAGGAGCCCGCTGGTCGCGGTGTTCAGATAGGTGTTCTTCGGGGCGAACTCGGCACGGACGAGGGTCTCGAAGGTCTCCATGGGACCACTGTGCGGCCCCATAGAGTCATAGTCCATTGCGAATTTTTGCGCGGTTCCGCTAAGGAACTCTTATATATCCGCCTCGACGTGCATCCTTGCAGTGCTCTCAGTGCTCTCAGTGCTCTCAGTGCTCTCAGTGCTCTCAGTGCTCTCAGTGCTGAGGTACCGCGCACCCGTCCGGACTGCAGGCCTCCGCACCGCCGGCACCCGTGTCGTCGAGCAGCTTCAGCGGCGGGCGCTCGCCCCATGCCTGCGTCAGCGCCTGCGCGAAGACCTTCGCGGGCTGGGCGCCGGAGACGCCGTACTTGCGGTCGAGGACGAAGAACGGCACTCCGTTCGCGCCCAGCTCGGCGGCCTCGCGCTCGTCGGCGCGCACGGCGTCGGCGTACGCGGTGGGGTCGGCGAGGACCTTGCGGACATCCTCGGCGTCGAGGCCGGCCTCCACGGCCAGCTCCACCAGTCGCTCGTCGTCGTTGAAGACGGACCGCTCCTCGGCGAAGTTCGCCCGGTACAGGATCTGGATCAGCTCGTCCTGCCTGCCCTGCTCCTTGGCCAGGTGAAGCAGACGGTGCATGTCGAAGGTGTTGCCGTGGTCACGTCCGCTGGTGCGGTACTCCAGGCCCTCGGCGGCGGCCTGCGCCCCCAGGTTGTTCTCCCCGGCCTGCGCCTGCGCCTCGCTCATCCCGTACTTCTTGGCAAGCATGGTGAGGACCGGCTGGATGTCGTCCTTGGCGCGGTGCGGGTCCAGCTCGAAGGAGCGGTGCACGACCTCGACCTCGTCCCGGTGCGGGAAGGCCTCGAGCGCCTTCTCGAAGCGGGCCTTGCCCACGTAGCACCAGGGGCAGGCGATGTCGCTCCAGATCTCGACGCGCATGTCTTCGGCTTCTCTCCAGTCGTACAGGTACGGAGACTCCCTCCGCCGTATATGTGAACCTTCAAGCGGTTGGATTCATTCCCCGCCTCGTTCCCCTGGCACGGCGTACCGGAGGAAGAGGTGGTGGTCGCCTTCGGCGGGCGGGTTCTCCGGGTCGGGGACCCAGCCCAGGCGGGCGTAGAAGGCCTGGGCGCGCCGGTTGTCCACATGCACATCGAGGACGGCCGTCCGCTTGCCGTCGGCCTGCCACTCCTCGGCGCAGGCCGCGTGCAGCTCCGCGCCGATGCCCCGGCGCCAGTGGCCGGGGTCGACATGGAACTGGAACAGCTTGACGGTGTCGCCGGGGTCGCCGTCCGGAGTACGGAAGGAGGCGATGGCGACGATGCGGCCGTGTTCCACCGCGCACAGCACATGTCCGTCGGGCCGTTCCAGGGCGCCCAGCCAGGCGGCGAGCCAGTCGGTGCCGTCCTGCGGCAGGCCGTCCGGGTAGTACGTTGCCCGCGCCCGGGCGTGCAGCTCGGCGACGGCCTGCGCCTCGGCGGGCAGGGCGGTGCGGATCACCCGGCTTCCGGTCTCATGGTCTCTGATCATGCAACCGAGGACGTGGCCGCGGCCGGGGCGGTTCCGCGGCCTTCCTCACGAACCGTCCCGCAGCCCCTCCGGCCAGGAGTCCCGGTACTTCAGATGGTCGAAGGTGACCACGCACCCCTCCCCCACCGGCGACTGCGCCATGAACCCCACCAGCGCCGCCCCGGTCGGGCCCTCGTCGGCCAGGGTGAACAGGCGGACGAACGTCCACTGCTTCCCGTCCCGCGATGCGTGGAACGCGAACGCCCGGCCCGTTCTGCTGACCCGGAGCCAGACCGAACTGCCCTCCACCGTGAAGGAGTTCGCGTCGTCGGAGTGGCCCCGGGTGACCACCGTGCAGACGGTGGCCACGTCCGGGGAGTACTCCAGGCACAGCTTGGCCCACGCCCGCTCGCCGACGTGGACGTAGAGGACACCGGCGTCGAAGGCCCCGTTGAACCCGACGGTGACCCTGGCGATCAGCTGGAAGTCGCCCTCCGGGGCGCCGAGGAGCCGGGGCGCGTCGGAGGCAGGGTCCAGTCCCTCACCGGTGGGCGGAACGAAACGATCCTGCCGTGCCCCCGCCCAGGCGGTGAGCACCTCGTCCTCGTAGGACCAGTGGCCGTCGGGGCCGTAGGTGCGGAGTGGGAAGGGGAGTTCGGGAAGTTTCAGGTCCATTGAAGGAGTCTCCCAGGTCCAGGGGCCGGGTGCGCCCTTTCTCCCCGCAATACCGTCACCTCTCCAGACGCCCGTCGAACCGCCGCGGCAGCCCCAGGGGGTTGTCGTCCCGCAGTTCCGCGGGAAGCAGCGCCTCAGGTGCCCCCTGGTAGACGACGGGCCGCATCCAGCGCTCGATGGCCGTACCGCCGACCGACGTGGACGTGGAGGTCGTCGCCGGGTAAGGCCCCCCGTGGTGCTGGGCGGGCGCCACCGCCACGCCCGTCGGCCAGCCGTTGACGAGGACGCGGCCCGCGAGCGGCGTCAGCTCCGCGAGGATCTCCGCGCCGCGGCCCTCACCGGCCGCCTCCTCGGTCGACAGGTGCACGGTCGCCGTGAGGTTGCCGGGCAGCCGGGAGAGCACGGCGTGCGCCTCGGTCTCGTCCTCGTACCGGGCCACCACCGTGACCGGGCCGAAGCACTCCTCCAGAAGGAGGTCGTACGCACCCTCGGCGGTCAGCTTCTCCGCGGGGACCGTCAGGAAGCCCGGGCTCACCGTGTGCTCGCTGCCCGCGCCCGGCGTCACCGGGGACTCCACGTCGGGCAGTTCCGCACGCTCCGCCACTCCGGCGATGAAGTTGTCACGCATACGGTGGTCGAGGAGGACCCCGGCGTCGACGTCGCTGACGGCGTCGGTCAGGGACTTCACGAGCCGGTCGCCCGCCGCGCCCGTCGGGGCGAGGACAAGGCCCGGCTTCACACAGAACTGGCCGACGCCCAGCGTCATCGAGCCCGCGAGCCCGGTCCCGATCGCCTCGGCGCGTTCGGCGGCGGCGGCCTCGGTGATCACGACGGGGTTGAGCGAGCCCAGCTCGCCGTGGAACGGGATCGGCACGGGACGCGCGGCCGCCGCGTCGAACAGGGCACGGCCGCCGCGGATGGAACCGGTGAACCCGGCCGCCGAGACCAGCGGGTGCCTGACCAGCTCGACGCCCGCTTCGAAGCCGTGCACGAGACCGAGGACGCCCTCGGGGATGCCGTGCTCGTCGGCGGCCAGCCGCAGGACCTTGGCGACCAGCTCGGAGAGGGCGGGGTGGTCCGGGTGGGCCTTGACGACCACCGGGCAGCCGGCCGCCAGCGCGCTCGCGGTGTCGCCGCCGGCGACCGAGAAGGCGAAGGGGAAGTTGGAGGCCGAGTAGACGGCGACGACGCCGAGCGGCACCTTGTAGCGGCGCAGGTCCGGGATCGGCGGGGTCGCGGTGTCATCGGGGTGGTTGATGATCACGTCGAGGAAGGCGCCCTCGTCGACGATGTCCGCGAAGGCCCGCAACTGGTAGCAGGTCCGGGCGAGTTCGCCGGTGAGGCGGACCGGGCCGAGCGCGGTCTCGGCGTCGGCGGCCTCGACGAGCTGGTCCTTGGCGGCCTGAAGCCGGTCGGCGGCGGTGCGCAGGAAGGCCGCGCGGACCGTGCGGTCGGCAAGGGCCCCGCGCGCGGCGTGGGCCGCGCGGACGGCGGCGTCCACCTCCTGGGCCGTGGCCTCCACCGCAACCTGTTCCCGCTGCTTCCCGGTACGGGGGTCGACACTCCAGACTGGTGCTGCTGCCACCGCGGGTCCCTCCAGATGTTCTGCCGCAGTTCTTGGGTCATCCACCGGACACGTTCGATATGCTGAACACTGTCTCTGATGATGAATATGCTGCTCGGAGACTATTTCCCGTCGAACGAAGGGGTCAAGGGCGATGTCGGCAGGCGAGACAGGCGGCGGGGCGCAGGTCAAGTCCGCGGTGCGGACGGTCGAATTGCTCGAGTACTTCGCCGGCCGCCCCGGTATGCACTCCCTGGCCGCCGTCCAGGAGGCGGTGGGTTACCCCAAGTCCAGCCTGTACATGCTGCTGCGCACGCTCGTGGAGCTCGGCTGGGTGGAGACGGACGCGACGGGCACGCGGTACGGCATCGGGGTGCGGGCGCTGCTGGTCGGTACGTCGTACATCGACGGCGACGAGGTGGTCGCGGCGGCCCGGCCGACCCTGGACCGGCTGTCGGACGACACGACGGAGACGATCCACCTGGCGCGACTGGACGGCACGAATGTCGTCTACCTCGCGACCCGTCAGTCGCAGCACTATCTGCGCCCCTTCACCCGGGTGGGCCGTCGGCTCCCCGCACACTCCACCTCGCTCGGCAAGGCGCTGCTGAGCACATATGCCGACGAACAGGTCCGCAAGATGCTGCCGGAGACGCTTCCCGCGCTGACGGAACACACGATCACGGACCGCGAGAAGCTCATAGAGGAGCTGCACCAGGTCCGCGAGCAGGGCTTCGCCGTGGACCGCGAGGAGAACACGCTGGGGCTGCGCTGCTTCGGCGTCGCCATCCCGTACCGCACGCCGGCCCGCGACGCGATCAGCTGCTCCGTCCCGGTGGCCCGGCTGACCCCGGCTCACGAACAGATGATCAAGGATGCGCTGTTCGATGCCCGGGACCGCCTCACGCTGGCGACGCGCCGCCTCTGAGTCCCATGAACCCACCCGCATGACCCGATACTCTCTCCCCCGTTCGGCGGAGGTGGATCGTCGTCGGGCAGGAGGTGCGTCGCGCGGTCCGCGCGGGAGCGTGGGGGCATGACGCAGTCACTCGTCTCCACCCCGGTCACGCCCGACTCCGGGACGGGCAGGCCGCGCCGCGCACTCCGTGCCGTCGCCGTCCTGGCCTGCCTGCCCTATCTCGCCCTCAAGGTCGCCTGGATCGCCGGAAGCCACGTCGGGATTCCGGAAGGCAGCTCGCTGCTCGCGCACCGGACCGCCATGGTCGTCGGCAACAGCATCACCGTGCTGCTCGACGGGGCCGTCGTCGTGCTCGCACTGATGCTCACCCGCCCGTGGGGCCTCCGGGTGCCTGCATGGCTGCCGGCGGTCCCCGTGTGGGTGGCCACCGGACTGCTCGCGCCGATCATGGCCGGTTTTCCGCTGCACCTCCTGGTGAGGATGCTCGGCGGCACCGTGAACGGAGCCTCCGCCACCGGTCGGGGCCCGTTCCTCGACGCATGGGTGTTCGGGGTCGTGTACACCGGGTTCATCGTGCAGGGCCTGGCCCTCGGCGCCCTGTTCATCCGCTACGCCCGGGACCGGTGGGGGTACCTGTGGCGGGGGCGGGTCCGGGAGCTGCCCGTCGGCGTCATCGAGCCGGCACAACGGGCAACCGCCGCCGCGGCGGCCGTACTCGCCCTGCTGCCCCTCACCGTCCAGTTCCTCTGGGCCTGCGACAGCACCGCCGGACTCAGCGACCACCGGGCCACCGACCGGACCAGTGACTTCTACGCCCTCGCGGCCCTGTACGTGCTCTTCCTCGCGGCGGCCGTCGCGGGTGGCCTGATCCTCGCCTTCCGGCGCGGAGGCGTCCTGCCCGTCAAGGTGCCCCTCGCCCTGGCCTGGACCGGCTCCGGCGTCATGGCCTGCTGGGGCGCCTGGCTCTCCCTCGCCCCCCTCGCCGGCGTCGACGACATCGCCGACCGCCCGACACCGCTGATGAACCTCACCTACGCCGGCCAGATGATCGTCGGCATCCTCGTGGCCGTCATCTGCGTCCACTTCTTCGCGGAACGGTCCGCCGACGCTCCGCAGCGGCCGACGATGGAGGTCCCCCCTGCGTGAGCGAAGCCGAAAGCACGTGGAAGCGTTCACCCGGTTGCTGTTCGGCCGACGGGCGCGCCGACGGTGGATCCATCTGATCCTCGGCGGCGCGCTCGCCATGCCGTACGTGCTCGTCGGCGTCACGATCGTCGGCCCGGTCACGGGCACGCAGAACCTCCTCGGCGACCCGTCGTTGGAACTCACCTCGTTCGCCGTCGGGTTGCCGCTCGCCGCCCTCACCGCCGCTCTGTTCCCACTGGCCCGGACCCTGGAGGCCGGCGCGGCACGTGCGCTGTGCGGCATCGATCCGGAGCGCCTCGCCCAGGGTCCCGCCCTCACCCGCTCTGCGAAGGGGCGCACGGCGGCGTGGTTCACGGTGCACCTCGGCTTCGGCGGGATCATCTCCGGGATGTCGCTCGCGGTGCCCCCGTTCGCGGTCGTGCTGATCGTGTTGCCCGTCTTCCCGGGGCTGCGCGACACGAGGCTCGGTCTGCCCGATGTCCTCGTCCACACCTGGGCGTTGGCGCTCGCACCGGTCGCCGGAGTGGCCACGCTCATCGCGCTCGCGGGCTGCGCGGCCGTCTGCGGTGCGCTGCTCGCCCGCTGGGCACCCGCGCTGCTCGGGCCCACCCCCGAGGACCGGCTGGCTGCCGCCGAGGCGCGGGCCGCGGATCTCGCCGAACGCAACCGGCTCGCCCGGGAGCTGCACGATTCCGTCGGTCACGCCCTGAGCGCCGTCACCCTCCAGGCGAGCGCCGCCCGCCGCGTCCTCGACACCGACCCGGAGTTCGTCCGCGAGGCGCTCGCCGCTATCGAGGAAACGACCCGGCGTACGGTGGGCGAACTCGACGCCGTCCTGGGCGTGCTGCGGGACGACAACGCGCCCGGTACGGCCCCGGCGCCCACGCTCGACGCCGACCTGGACGGCCTCCTGCGCCGCACCCGCGCGGGTGGGCTGCGCGTGACGACCGCCATCCGGACGGCCCCGGACTCGCTTCCGCCGCTGCTCTCCCGCGAGGCATACCGCATCGTCCAGGAAGGGCTGAGCAACGCCCTCAAACACGGGGGCGCCAACGTCACCGTGACCCTGCGGATCGAGGTCGTCGGCACGCACCTGGAGATCACCCTGGAGAACCCGCTGGGACACTCCCCCGAGCCGCTGGCCCCCTCGTCCCGCCCCGGCGGCGGCCATGGTCTGCGCGGCATCGCGGATCGGGCACGGCTGCTGCACGGCAGGGCGGAGGCGGGGTCCTCCGGCGGGATGTGGCGACTGCACGTACGACTACCGATGAAAGGACCCGCATGACCCGGCCGCCCATCCGGATCGTCCTCGCCGACGACGAGCGCATGGTCCGCACCGCCCTGCGCGCCATCCTCTCCGCCGAGCCGGACCTGGAAGTGGTCGGCGAGGCCGCCACCGGGGCCGAGGCCGTGTCCGTCGTACGGGACCTCAGGCCCGACGTCGTCCTCATGGACGTACGCATGCCGGAGATCGACGGCATCCGGGCCACCGAGCAGCTCCTCGCCGGGCTCGACGAACCGCCCCGGATCGTCGTCGTGACCACGTTCGAGAACGACTCCTACGTGTACGACGCCCTGCGTGCCGGCGCCTCCGGATTCCTGCTGAAGCGGGCCGACGCCGACGCGCTCGTCCAGGCCGTTCGGCTGGTCGCACGCAGCGACAGCCTGCTGTTTCCGTCGGCCGTTCGGGCCCTGGCCGCCGAACATGCGTACGGGTACGCCACGCCGCCGGCCTGGGTGGCGAAGCTGACCGCCCGGGAGAGCGAGGTGCTGCGGCTGATGGCGGCCGGACTCACCAACGCCGAGATCGCCCGGCGTATGGAGGTCGGCCCCGCCACGGTGAAGTCGCACGTCGCGGCGGTCCTGGCGAAGACCGGCACCCGGGCCCGTACGCAGGCGGTGATCGCGGCCTACGAGGCGGGCTTCATGAAGAACAGATGAGAAATCGGGGCCCAAGGGAACGACCACTCGATACCGCTCGTCCTCCTGAGCGGGATGAACAAGACAATCAGGCGCGCTTCGGTCTTCGTGCTGCTCCTGGTGTTCGCTCTGCTGGTCAGGGTGACCTGGGTGCAGTTCTACAACGGCAAGGCGCTCGCGGACGACAAGGACAACCGGCGGAACGCGATCGCGACGTACGCGGATCCTCTCGGCAACATCATCGTGGCCGGTCGCTCGATCACCGGCTCCGCGCGGACGCAGGGCAGCGACCTCGCGTACAGGCGCACGTACACGGACGGCAGGCTGTACGCGGCGGTGACGGGCTACGCCTCGCAGAGTTACGCGCCGACCCAGCTGGAGGGCATCTACCAGGACCTGCTCGACGGCACGGACAGCCGGCTGAAGAGCGTCATGGACACGATCACGAACCAGCGGGCCGAACCGGGCAACGTGATCACGACGATCGACCCGGACGTGCAGAAGGCGGCGTACCGGGCGCTCGGCGGCAAGAAGGGCGCGGCCGTCGCGATCGACCCGGCGACCGGAAAGATCCTCGCGGTCGTGTCGACCCCGTCGTACGACCCGTCGTCGCTGACCGACGCCAACACCGCCGCGGCGGCCTGGAAGCAGCTCAGCAGCGACCCGGACAAGCCGCTGACGAACCGTGCGCTGCGCCGGCCGCTGCCGCCGGGCTCGACGTTCAAGCTGGTCGTGGCGGCGGCCGCGCTGGAGGACGGGCTGTACTCGTCGGTGAACCAGCACACCGACAGCCCGGACCCGTACTCGCTGCAGGGATCGACCCGCGAGCTGTCGAACGAGAACCCGAACGCGCCCTGCAAGAACGCCTCGATCCGCGAGGCCCTGCGCTACTCCTGCAACAACGTCTTCGGGAAGATGGCCGTCGACCTCGGTCAGGACAAGGTCAGGGCGATGGCCGAGAAGTTCGGCTTCAACGACGACAAGCAGGACGTGCCGGTGCGGGCCTACGCGAGCGCATACCCGTCGGGCATGGACAAGGCGCAGACGGCCCTGTCGGGCATCGGCCAGTTCGACGTCACGGCGACCCCGCTGCAGATGGCCATGGTGTCGGCGGCAATAGCCAACGGAGGCAAGCTGGTCTCGCCGCACATGGTGTCGCAGATCACCGACAGCGGCGGCGATGTGCTCGAGAACTACGACGACAGGACGCAGACGAGACAGATCGTCAGCTCCTCGACCGCCGAGCAGTTGCAGTCCGCCATGCAGACGGTCGTGGCGCAGGGCACCGGCACGAACGCGCAGATCTCCGGCGCGACCGTGGGCGGCAAGACGGGCACGGCCCAGCACGGTGAGAACAACAGCAAGACGCCGTACGCCTGGTTCACGTCGTACGCGAAGTCCGACTCGAACGGCAAGGAGGTCGCCGTGGCGGTCATGGTCGAGCAGTCGGACGCGGCCCGTTCGGAGGTCAGCGGGAACGGGCTGGCCGCGCCGGTGGCGAAGGCGATGATGCAGGCCGCGCTCAAGATCTAGTCCTTCAGGGCAGCCCCCAGCGGTAGCTGGGGGCTGCCCACGGCCGTTCGGGGCACACGGCTGAGCACCAGTCCTGGAACAGGACCTACTCCCGCTCAGCCTCCAGAAACGGTCAAGCCAGCAGATCGATGCAGTCGAACGACGTGCCCGGGCTGAGATAGGCCGAACCCGTCGAACCACTGACGATGTTGATCTTCAGCACGTTGTACTGAGAGGTGTCCGTCTTCCAGGCGCCGGCCGGGACGTTGAAGGTGAACGTGTGGTTGTTGCCCCGGTACGACCCCGTGGTCAGCGATCGCGTCGACGGCTGCGTGGGCGCCGAGGGGACGGCCGACACCCAGTCGTTGACGCTCACACGCGGACGGCCGTTGGCGTACGCCGTCGTCACTCCCACGCGCAGGGTGTGCGCGGCGGCGGCCTGAGCCTTGGTCAGCTTGAAGTAGACGAGGATGCCGTCGTTCACGTCCTTCCAGATGTACGCCGGGAAGGACGCGGCCTCGCTGCCGCTGCCGATGGTGACGTTGCCGGTCCACTTCGTCGCGCGGCCGTCGGACGGATGCGCGTACGTCATGAGCCCCGCGTTCTTGAACTCGCCGGGCGTACCGTCCCAGTCGCCGAGCCGCCAGATCGTCTTCGCGCCGCTCGGGTCGCTGCTGATGGTGATGCTGTTCAGGGCGGTGGTGATCCCTGCCTTCACCGTCACCGTACCGGTGTGCACGGCGAGTTCGCCCTTGTAGACGGTCATCGTGTACGTCCCCGGCAGCATCCCCGGGCAGGCGAAGGCACCGCTCCCGGACGACGCCTTCGCCCAGTACTGGGCGTCCGTGTTGGCGAAGCCCACGGTGTAGGCGTACGTGGCGTCCATCCCCTTCAGGCCGACGCCCGCCACCTTGCCTCGCCCGGCCCTGCCGACCCAGCCGGAGATGCCGAGGCCGTCCACCCATGAGGTGTCGAGGTTCGCGTGGAACAGGGACGAGGCCGGAGCCCCGCCGTCCGTGAAGCTGATCACGTACGGGCCCTGGAGTCCGAAGCGCTCGGCCTCCGTCTGGGCCTCGTTGTAGTGCAGGATCTCGTACAGACCGGCCCCGAGGTCGTTCGAGTGGCGCAGCAGCGAGCGGTAGAAGGGGCCGCCGGAGGCCTTCTCGTGGTTGGAGCGCACCACCCACAGACCCACCGAGCCCGTGGTGAACCCGATGTAGTCGTAGTCGATCGTGCGCTTGCCCGAGTAGTGCTTGGAGTGCGTCGTACCGTCCGCGCGCTTCCAGACGTCACCGGCCTCGATGATCCTGTCGGAGGCCTGGATCCACGAGTCGGAGCCCTGGTTGGGGAAGACGCCCGGCTTGAGGCGGACGATGTAGCGGGTCGCGGTGAAGGAGGCGTCCGCCTTGTTCGTCCACAGGTAGACGTTGTTCTGGCCGCTGCGGGCCGCGTACCACTGGGTGATCGCGCCGTGGACGACCTTCACGAGGATCGTCGACCCGGACTTCCTGATCGTGACGGTGGAGGCGCCGAGCCCCGACTCGACGTGCGAGTGCTTGCCCCCGTACCCCTCGTACTCCTTGCCCTTGTAGACCAGGGACGTGAGGTCGCCGGTCGCCTTGGAGACCTTGAAGACGAGGGAGGCCCCGGTGTTGACCACGTAGTTCGAGCCGTCGTCGGTGTAACCGAAGGCGGCGGCGGAGGCGGACGAGAGGAGGCCGGTGCCTCCCGCGACGGCGGCGCCGGTGGCGGCGACGCCGATCGCGGAGGCCCCGAGCACACGTCTGCGCGTGAGGTGTCTCTTGTGTGACGGTGCAGTCATGGACCGGTTCCCTGGCTGAAGGAGGTCTGTACGTCTCCTTGTCGCCACCGGTGCGGAAAGGGTTGCCGCTTCTCCGGAAATTTTTTACGAGTCGCCCGAAGTGCTGCCGGAGCCGCTGTGAGCTGCGAAGTCGCCGTTCACGGCGAACTGCCGACCGCCGGCCGTCGCCGTCATCGTGTAGCTGTCGTCCTTGGCGTCCCGGCTGCCGCGGTCATGGTTGTACTGCCCGGCGAACACCCACTCGCCCACCGCGACCGTACGGCCCGGCTTGAGCACCCAGGTGTAGACGAGGAAGCCGTCCTTCTCGCCGACCGTCTGAGTGAAGTCCTGCTCCGGCAGCGACCGCCAGGCGCCCGTCGAGGACACCCCGCCGGTCTGCACGACCTTCAGCTCGACGGTCAGCGCGGTGAGCTGTTCGCTCGTCTTGAGGGTCAGATTGCTCTGCGCCCAGAAGTCATTGCTGTGCGGGTCCACCGACCCGTCCGACCACAGCGGACCGTCCTTCGTGCCGGTCGCCGGCGCCTGGGGGGTGGCGGACACCGAGGACGTCGGGGTGTTCGACGGAGAGGTGCTCGGTCCGCCGGAGCCATGGGAGGTGCCGCCGCCCCGCGTCGGCTCGGCCGGCCGGACCGGCGCACGGCTCGTCGCGTCCGGGGACGGCGTCGCGGTCGGTGAGACCGCCACCGTCTGCTGCGGTGGAGTGTCGCCCTTCACCGCCGAGGCGACCGCGTAACCGCCCACCGCGAGGACGCCCGCAACCCCGGCCGTGGCCCCCACGACACGCACCCAGCCCCACAGTGGCGGACGCGTCGCCCGGCGGCTCGGTCGGGACGTCGCGGCCATCCCGCGCTCGACGCGGGCCAGGATGCGCGCGCGGTCGGGCTCGTGCGCCTCGGCCGCCTCGTGCAGCCTGGCGCGCAGCTCGTCGTGCACGTCCCTCATCGGTCCCTTCCTCCGGCTCCACCCGTGCGCACCACCGCGGCGTGAACGCGCCGAGGGGCCTGGTCGGTGCCCAGGAGCCGCTGCAATTCGGCCATCCCCTTCGACGTCTGGCTCTTCACCGTACCCACCGAGATGCCCAGCGCGAGCGCCGTGTCCTTCTCGGAGAGATCGAAAGCATGCCGCAGCACCACGCAGGCCCGCTTGCGGAACGGGAGTCTGCGCAGTGCCGACTGGACGTCGACGACCGCCGACACGTCCGGGTTCTCGGTCTTCTCCTCGCGCTGCGACCAGAAGAGGGTGATCCGGCGGCGTTCACGCACCGCGCTGCGGATCCGGGTGCGGGCCAGGTTGGCGACCACACCGCGCGCGTACGCCACCGGATGGTCCGCCGCGCGCGCCCGGTCCCAGCGGTGCCACAGGGCGAGCAGCGCGTCCGCTGCGAGATCGTCGGCGGCGTCCGCCTCACCCGTCAACAGATGAGCCAGACGGGAGAGCTCGGCGTAGTGCTGCTCGAAGAAGGCATGGAACTCCACGGAGGCGGCGTCGTCGACGACAGTGCCCACGGGCGACCTCTCCTCGCTGTGGCTTCCGGTACCTCTGCGGGCACCTGTGTGTGTCATGTGAATGCCATGCGTACGTCCGGAGTGCATCCCGGTCGAGATCCGGAAGCGTAGCAGTGTTCGTACAGGTCATCGAACGCCGTATGACAGGCCGAACTCTCCGAATCCGTAACACGGGGAAAACCTGAAACCGGTTCACCGCGGGAACAATCCAGCCAACATCCCGCACTGGTTCAACAGGCAACGAGGAGTATCGCCATGTCCGACAGACAGAAGGTGGCCGACAAGCCAAGTGCCGCAACTCCAGCGGCGAACGGCGTCGACCGGTTCTTCCAGATCTCAGAACGGGGCTCCACCTTCGGCCGTGAGATACGCGGCGGCTTCGCCACGTTCTTCACGATGGCCTACATCCTTGTCCTGAATCCCATCATCCTGGGCAGTGCCAAGGACAAGTTCGGCCACCAGCTGGACACGGGCCAACTGGTCACCGCCACCGCCCTGGTGGCCTGTGTGATGACGATCATCATGGGCGTCGGCGGAAATCTCCCGCTGGCTATCGCCGCCGGCCTCGGCCTCAACGCCGTCGTGGCCTTCCAGCTCGCCCCGCTGATGAGCTGGGCCGACGCGATGGGCCTCGTCGTCCTCGAGGGCATCCTCATCTGCGTCCTGGTCCTCACCGGACTGCGCGAGGCGATCATGAACGCCATCCCGCACCAGCTCAAGCAGGCGATCGGCGTCGGCATCGGCCTCTTCATCGCCTTCATCGGCTTCGTCGACGCCGGGTTCGTCAGCCGTATCCCGGACGCCGCGAACACCACCGTACCGGTGCAGTTGGGCGCCGTGGGGCGGCTGACCGGCTGGCCCGTGCTGGTGTTCAGTCTCGGTGTGCTGCTGACCATCGCGTTGCTCGCACGCAAGGTCAAGGGCGCGATCCTGATCAGCATCGTGACCATGACCGTCGTCGCGATCGTCGTCAACTCCGTCGCCGACATCAAGAGCTGGGGTCTGACCACGCCGAAGGTGCCCGACAAGATCGTGGCGAGCCCGGACTTCGGACTCGTCGGTCACTTCAGCCTGTTCGGCGGCTTCGGGAAGGCCGGCGTGCTCACCGCCGTCCTGCTGGTCTTCACCCTGATCCTGTCGGACTTCTTCGACGCCATGGGCACCATCGTCGGCATCAGCGCGGAGGCGGGACTGCTCGACGAGAACGGCAAGGTCCCGGGCATCGGCCGCGTCCTGTTCATCGACGGCGCAGCCGCAGTGGCCGGCGGTGTCGCCTCCGGCTCGTCCAACACCGCCTACATCGAGTCCGCGGCCGGCGTCGGCGAGGGCGCACGCACCGGGTTCGCCAACCTGATCACCGGCGGCCTCTTCGGGCTCGCGCTCTTCCTCACCCCGCTGCTGACCATCGTTCCGCTCCAGGCGGCGGCACCCGCTCTGATCGCCGTCGGCTTCCTGATGATGACCCATGTCAAGCACATCGACTGGGACAAGTACGAGATCGCCATCCCGGCCTTCCTCACCATCGCCGCGATGCCGTTCACCTACTCGATCACCGACGGAATCGGCGCCGGCTTCCTGTCGTACATCGTCATCAAGGCGGTCCTCGGCAAGGCCAAGGAGGTCAACTGGCTGCTGTGGGGCGTGTCAGCGCTGTTCCTGGTGTACTTCGCGATCGATCCGGTGGAGCAGATCCTCGGCGTGAAGTGACGGTCCGGGGGCAACCCCTTCCACCAGTGGGAGCAACGCCCCCGCCCATGACGACGGCGGGGGCGTTCGCGCCCCGCGAGGGGTGCGGGGCGGTGACACTGTGCGGCTCCGCCGCGTGGGCGCGGCCGGCCACAGACGACCTGCAGCCTGCGAACCCGCCGTTTCCGGCGGTCAGTTCATTGTCGAACCAATCGCCGTGGAGCCCGTCGTCAGAAACGTGGTCGACGGCAGAGACCCGTCCGACTTCCGGGAGGCGTACGTGGTGGTCGCATCCGTCGACTTGAAGGCCGGAGTCGAAACCCCCCTGTCCCAGTTGTTGCCGGCGGACACGGTGGACGCGCCCAGCTTGGACAGACCGCCCTTGTTGCTCACGGCGAGGTTCCGGGCCGGCCGCGCCTTGCCGGTGGCGAAGTAGAAGCCCGCGTCGGTGTTGGCGTACGCGGTGTTGCGGTTGAGCACGATCGCACCGGTGTTGGAGTTCTCGGTGAAGCCGTTGCCCGCGTTGTCCCAGGCCGCGTTGTTGTTGACGACATGGGCGACCGAGGCGCCGCCGCCACCGAGCTTGAAGCCGTTGCCGTTGCCCTCGAAGGCGCGGTCGTTCCAGCGGTTCTTGCCGTTGCCGAACGCCCAGGAGTGCTCGATGGTGACGGGCGAGGAGAACTGCCACAGGTCCAGCCCGTCATCCGCATTGTTGTAGAGGCGGGCGCCGGTGACCTTGTTGCCGGTACCGGAGCCGAACTTGATGGCGATGCCATCGGCGTTCTGGCCGTGGTCGGCGGGGTCGTAGTTGCCGTAACTGTCCAGGTTCTGCACGAGGTTGTCCGTCGTGCCGTCGCCGCGCAGCGTGAAGCCGGAGTCGCCGTTGTTCGCGGTGACGAGGTTCTTGAAGATGCCGCTGACGGAGGAGGTGGCGACGAAGCCCTGGGCGGGGGAGTTCTGGAAGGTGAGGTTCTGGACGGTCCAGTAGTCGCCGTAGATCCCGGCCAGCCAGGACCCCGCGGGCAGCTTGGAGCCGTCGATCTTCACCGTCTCACTGCCGTACGCCTCCAGCGTGATCCGCGCCGAACCGGTGCCGTTCGCCGTGGACTTGAGCGTGGCGGTCGGGTAGTAGGTGCCACCCCGGACCTGGATGGTGGTACCGGCGGCGGCGTTCGCGACGGCCGACTGGAGCTGGGCCGTGGTGGAGACGGTCACCGTGGTGGAGGCAGCCTGGGCTCCGCCGTTCGAGAGGCCGAGGTAGACACCGCCCGCCCCCGCGGCGACGGCCACCGCGGCGGCGATCGAGAGCGTACGGGTGCGGCGGTGGCGTCCGGTGCTCTGAGGCACGGGCGTTCCTTTCCTAGGAATCGGTCGGCGAAGCGGGCCGGACGGGCCGTTCCGGCCCGCTTCTGATCCCTGGTCGCCGCCGCCGCGGAAAGGGTTGCCGCCGGCCCCGCGAAAGCGATCGAAACTTTCGCTCCCCTCAACCCCTCCCGCACCGATTGACGTACCGTCCCCCGCTGGTGACACTCCGAAGGCAGCTCACTCAACAGAAACCCCCAGACTCCCACAGGATGTGTCATGCGACGCCGCACCGCCCGCACGCTCCTGGTCCCCCTGTTCGCTCTCCTGCTGGGCCTGCTCGCCGCACCGCCCAGCCCCGCACGACCCGGAGCACCGCATGTGAAGCACCAGAAGTACGCCGGCTACCTCTTCGCCTACTTCACCGGCGAGGGCACCGCCGACGGCGAGCAGATCCGCTACGCCCTCAGCCGCGGCAACGACCCGCTGCACTGGCGGGAGCTGAACGCCGGGCAGCCGGTCCTCACCTCCACCATCGGCGAGAAGGGGCTGCGCGATCCGTTCGTGATCCGCTCCCCCAAGGGCGACAAGTTCTATCTCATCGCCACCGACCTGAGGATGTACCGGAACAGCAGCGGCAGCTGGGACTACGTCCAGCGCCACGGCAGCAGGTCCATCATGATCTGGGAGTCCACCGACCTGGTCCACTGGACCGACCAGCGTCTGGTGAAGGTCGCGCCCGACAACGCGGGCAACACCTGGGCGCCCGAGGCGTACTGGGACAACGTGCTCGGCGAGTACGTGGTCTTCTGGGCGTCGAAGCTGTACGCCGACGACGACCCCGACCACACGGGCTCGACGTACAACAAGATGCTGTACGCGACGACGCGGGACTTCCGCACCTTCAGCGCCCCGAAGGTCTGGGACGACCCCGGCTATTCGGTGATCGACTCGACCGTCATCAAGTACAAGGGCGCGTACTACCGCTACACGAAGGACGAACGGAACCCGTCCTCCGACTCCCCGTGCTCGAAGTTCATCACCGCGGAGAAGTCGAGGAGCCTGACGTCGACGTCGTACGGCTTCGTCTCCGACTGCATCGGCAGCGGGACGATCAGCCGGGGTGAGGGCCCGACGGTCTTCCGGTCCAACACCGGGAAGAAGTGGTACCTGTTCATCGATGAGTACGGCGGCCGGGGTTATGTCCCGTTCGAGACCACCGACCTGGACTCGGGCAAGTGGACGCCGTCCACGGACTACCAGCTCCCCTCGAGCCCGCGCCACGGCACCGTGCTCCCGGTGACGAAGGCGGAGTACGAGCGGCTGCTGGCCGCGTATCCGGCCAGCAGCTGAGCCCTGGAGTCGATCGGGCTGCCCGTACGGACTAGCTGACGAAGTACGTCGGGTTCGGGAGCTTGTACGTCCTGCCGGAGTAACCCCCGTCGAGGTCGGAGTACTGGTCGCCGAAGTCGGCGATGATGTCGTACCCGAGGGACTCGATGTGCTCGCGGGTGCCCGACTTGTACTGGACGGTCGTGCACTTCCAGGTGCCCGGGGTCGCGCAGTCGCTCAGGTAGGACGGCGGGTTGGCCGCGTCCTTGAGGAACATGTGGTCGGCGTCGAGGTTGATGTCGGCGCCGACCTTTTTCAGGTTCTCGACGGCGGCGGAGCGCTGCGCTTCCTTGAGGCCCGAGTTGTAGAAGACCTCGACGCCCTTGTCCTTGGCGTACTGGACGAGCGCGGGGGTGCCGGGGACGGCCGGGCGGTCGGCCTTGGCCACGTAGTCGGCCCAGGTGGCCGGGTTGTACGTGTAGTTGGTCTTCTTCTCGTAGTCGAGGCTGAGCAGCAGCGTGTCGTCGATGTCGAAGACGACCGCGGGCTTCTCGCCCCGGTGGTGGGCCTTGCGGGCCGCCTTGTCGATGTAGTGCTTGGCGTCCGCCTCGATGTGCGCCAGGTCCTTGGCGTACGGGCTGTCCGCGGACGCCTGGTACACGCCGTTGCTGTCGAGCGTGGTGCCGTAGTAGGTGTCGATGTCCTTGACCAGGAGCCCGATGTTGTAGGGCTCGTGGGTGGAGTTCGCCGTCGACTGACCGGCGGTGGCCGCGCCGGCGCCGTACAGGGCCCCACCGGCGACGACACAGGCCGCGGCGAGGGCCGCGATGCGAAGTGGCTTATGCATGACAAGATTTCTACGCGCGTCACCCCTGTCTGCGCGAGGCCCGTTGCCCGATCGATACCTTCTCGATCGGCGCAACGTGCCGTACGTGCCGCCGCCGGGCTTGGGTGTGCCGTTGGCGTTGTCGCACACGACCACCACGTCCCGGGGGTTCCCGGAAGCGCCGATCCAGGTCATACCGGTGCGGGTGGCGTCGACGAAGACCGTCTCCCGGTACGTCCCCGGCGCGATGATCAGCGTGAATCCGCTGCCTCCCCCGGTGCTTGACGCCTCGGAGGTGCCGCCGGCGGCGTTCACGGCGCCCTGCACGCTGGTGAAGTCGCCCGCGCCGTCCGGGTGGACGTACAGGGTCCTGTCCCCGAGGCGTGCGGACGGGGAGCCGTACCGTCCGAACACGGAGGCCGCCCGGGCGGGGGCCGCGAGGCCGAGCGCTACGGCGGCGCCGGCACTCGCGACGAGGAAGGCTCTGCGTCCCATGGTCGCTTCCACGGTCAGCAGACCTTTCCGGCGCCCGCACGATGGTCGACGATGCCCGGCACGGCCTGAGCCGGGTCGACCCTGGTGCGCAGGGTCGGCGTCCAGCCGGCGCCCGACTGGAGGGTCTCGCCCGGGATCTCCGCGTTGTGCACGACGATCAGGTCGGTGAGCGTGCCGTTGACGTAGTTGTCGTCGGCGGTGAGCGGCGCCTCCTTCCACTTCTTCAGGATCTTCGCCGCGCTGATGCCGTCCGGGAGCGTGAAGGCGTTGTGCTCGGCGACGAGCTGGGACTCCATGCCGATGCCGTAGCTGTAGGAGAAGTCCGTGCCCGCGACGAAGTGGTTGTTGTAGGAGTCGACCTGCCCGAAGCGGACGCGCGGGGCGCGTTCCAGCAGGTTCGAGAACAGGTTGTGGTGGAAGGTGACCTTGAGGTGGCCGCGGTCGACGGCGGCCGTGGAGGCGCTGTCGCTGTTGCCGATCAGGATCGTCTTGTCGTGGTCCTCGAAGACGTTCCAGGAGGCTGTCACGTAGTCGGCGCCCTTGACGATGTCCAGCTCGCCGTCGTGCTGCTCGTAGATCCGGCCGTAGTAGTACGGCAGGGAGCTGTCGGGGTGGTCGCCGTCGGTGAACGTGTTGTGGTCCATCCAGACATGGGTGGACCCGTAGATCACCGCGCTGTCGTACTCGGAGTTCCAGTTGCCGTCGGCGGTGTCGGTCGGGTCCCACTGCGGGAAGCAGTCGAGGGGGCTCTCGAAGCTGAGATTGCGGACGATGACGTTGTCGACGCCCTTGATCTGCAGGCTGGCACCCATGAAACCGGCGTCCTTGCCGATGCCGACGATGGTGGTGTTGGCGGGGACGTACGCCTTGACGTAGGCGTCCTGCAGGGCGGCGGATGCGCGGCGCAGTCCCTCGGGGCTGCCGTCGGGCTCACCGTCCAGGTTCTTGGTGCGGCCCCAGGTCTCCGGGGCGTAGGTCTTCAGATAGGTGTCGAAGTCGTAGCCGGGCACCTCGAAGGAGGCGCAGCTCGGGCCGTCGGCGTCGATCGTGCCCTTCACCTTGATGATCTTCGGCGCGGTGCCGCCGTCGGCGAGCGCGGCCTTGAACGCGTCCCAGGTGCTGACGGTGTAGACGTGCGCGGCGTCGGCGGCCGCGCCGCCGGTGGTGCCGGGACCGGAGGAGCCCCAGCCGTCGTTCGCTGCGAGGGTCTGGCGGCCGAGGTCGCGGGGCTGGACGGCGTGGGCGGCGGGGCCGGTGAGGGCGAGGACCAGGGCGGTGCAGCCGGTCAGCACAGTCCCAGTAATGACATGCTCATGCCATTTCAATGTGCGCATGGGTGCGGCTCTCCTTGGCTGGATGCGTGGTTATGCGGTGGGGGCCGGAGGCCAGGTGATCCAGGACTCGGGGATCTCCTCGTGCAGCCGGCGGACGTTCCGGGGCGCCAGCACCCGCCGGCGCAGCAGCTCGCCCGCGACGAGACGGGCCACGGCGATCGCGCCGGGCGGGTTGAAGTGGGTGTTGTCCTGTTCGGTGGTCGTCCAGTTGAAGTACTTCTTGGTCTCCTCGACGCCGAGCTTCTGCCACAACGCGAGCGAGAGGGCCTCGATGTCGAGCAGTGCCACGTGCTCGTCCGCGGCGAGGGCGCGCATCGCCGCCGGGTACTCGCCGTGGGTCGGCAGGGCCTTGCCGTCCGCGTCGAACTTCCTGCGCTCGACAGGGGTGGCGAGCACGGGGCGCGCACCATGGGCCCGCGCGCCGTCGATGTAGAGGCGCAGACAGTCCTGGTAGGTGGTCCAGGGCTCGGTGTACCGGGTGGGGTCGGCGCTCTTCTCGTCGTTGTGGGCGAACTGGACGAGCAGGATGTCACCGGGCCGGATGACGGCGAGGATGGCGTCGAGCCGCCCCTCGTCCACGAAGCTCCTGGAACTGCGCCCGTTCATGGCGTGGTTGGCGACGACGAGACCGTCACGGAGAAAGAAGGGCAACGCCATGCCCCACCCCGTCTCGGGCGCGGCGTCGGCGTACTTCTGAGCGGCGGTGGAGTCGCCGGCGATGTAGAGGGTGCGGTCGCCCGCGGCCCGCGCGGGCCCGGTGACCGAGAAGGCGAGGGGAACGGCGGCGACGGCCGCCGAGGTGACCTGTCTACGGGTGAGGGACACTACGGTGCGCCTTTCGACCAAGGGGTGGGAGAGAACCAAGGGGTGGGAGAGACAGGGGCGCGGGGCTGAATCGAATATCTGGCTCCGCCCCGTGGGCGCGCCCAGCCACGGACGGCCCGCAGTCGAAACTCGACCTCGCCGACCACGGACCGAACCGCGGCTGAACCTGCGGAGCCCTACCCCTTCCTCTTCTTCCACTCGGCCTGCGCCTTGTTGAGCTGATCGGCAAGCGTGTCCAGGAACTGCTTCGCAGTCATCTTCCCGAGCAGCACCTTCTGGAAGTTCGGCTCGTTGTCGGCCTTGGAGATGGTGTTCCAGTCGGGCAGGTAGTACGGCAGCTGCACGATCTTGGCGCTGGCCCCGTTCAGCGCCTCCGCGGCGAGCTTCGTGGGCTCGGCCTGCTGGATCCAGGCGTCCTTGGCCGCGTCCGTGTTCGCCGGGACCTGGCCCGCGGACTGGTTGAACTTGGAATTCTCCTCGTGCGAGACGGCGAACTCGATGAACTTCCAGGCCGCCGCCTTGTTCTTGCCGGCCTTGAACAGGCTCAGCCCGTCGACCGGATTGGACACCTGTACGCGTGTGCCGTCGTCCAGAGTCGGATTCGGGATGCCGCGGAACTTGGCCGCACCCAGTGCCTTCACATGGTTCTGGTAGGAGCCCAGGTTGTGGCTCAGCATGCCGATGGTGCCGCTGTCCCACTGGGCGACCATCTTGGTGAAGTCGTTGTTGACGTCGGCGGACGGGGTGTCCTTCTTGTAGAGCGCGACGTACTTCTCGAGGGCGGCCACGTTCTTCGGATCGTTGACGGTGGTCTTGTCAGCGTTCCAGAACGAGGTGATCCCGGTCTGGCCGTACACCGCGTCCAGTGCCGGTGCGATGGAGCCCGCGCCGCCGCGGATGGTGAAGCCGAACTTGTTCTTTCCCTTGTCGGTGAGTTTGTCGGCGGCCGCGTAGAACTTCGACCAGGTGGCCGGAGCGTCCAGCCCGGCGGCCTGGAACAGATCCGTCCGGTACCACAGCGTGCCGTTGTTGGCCGAGGTCGGCACCTGGTAGATGGCGTCACCGCCACCCGCCGACTTGGTGACGGCGAGCAGGTTCTGGCTCAGCTTGCCGTTGAGCGAGCTCTTCTCGATCCGGCTGTCGAGCGGCTCCAGCGCCCCTTGGGCCGCGACCTCGGCGAGCATCGCGGTGCCCACGCCGCCGACGTCGGGCAGGCCGCCGCCCTGGATGGCGGTGTCGTACTTGGACTGGGCGCTCGCCGCCGGTACACCGACGTAGTCGACCTTGATGTTCGGGTACTTCTTCTCGAAGTCGGCGATGATCTGCTTCCAGATGTCGGTGCGCACCCCACCGTTGTTGTCCCAGAAGGTGATCGTGCCCTTGCCGGAGCCTTCGTTGCCCTTGTCCCCCGCGGCGCCGCTGCCGTCGTCACCGCAGGCGGTGGCGGTCAGCGCGACAACGGAACCCAGGGCGACGGACAGGACGGCACGCCTGCTTCTGCGATTGCTGATCTTCATTGGCCGGCTCTCTTCTTCTGGATCCAACGGAGACATGAAGTCGTGGGGGATGAACGGCAAGCGCTTGCTACGGAGGTGCGTCATTGCGGCTCCCAACAGGCGTACGGGTGCGGTGGTTACAGGGGGTTGATCCGGAACTGCGTGAAGGTCGCCGCGCCGGCATGCCCCTGGCCGGTGGGCGCGAGCGCGAAGAGGCCGAGCAGGGCACCGACCCAGCGCCAAGGGGTGGCGGCGAAGACCTGGCCGGAGGGGCGGGCGCCGTCTCCGAGGTCGTACGAGAAACGGCAGCGCGCTCCGGCCCCGATCTCGATCCGCAACCGCGCCCACCCCTCGGGTGCAGGGCGCGGATGGCCGGCGTCCCGCTCCGTCTCCCCTCCCGTCTCGGCGAACCGGTGCACGAGGCGGACCGTCCCGTCCGCGCCCCGCTGCAGTCCGATCCAGCAGAACGCGTCCCCGAGCACGGCGAGCCCGGCCCTGGCCCCCGGCTCCTCGCTGGTCAGCCGCAGCTCCACCTCCACCGCGCACGGGCGTCCCGGCAGCCGCTGGGTGAGCACGTTCGGCAGTCTGCGCAGGTCGTGCGCGTGGGCCGACCGTACGCAGGTCAGCCGCAGCCCGTCCGCGGAGTGCTGGGTGGCCCAGCCTTCCTGGGCGTTGGCCGTCCACTGCCACTGCCGGCCGTAGCGCCCACCGGGGAAGTCGTCGTCGGTGGCGGGCGCGGCGGGCGGCTGCGGCGGCAGATCCGGTTTGCGGTGCACGGCGACGGGGGCACCGTCGTCACCGATCACCGGCCAGCCTTCCCCACCACCCCAGCGCATCGGCTGGAGGTGCACCACACGTCCATACGCGCCCCGCTGCTGGAAGTGCAGGAACCAGTCCTCACCGGACGGGGTGCGCACCCAGCCGCCCTGGTGCGGCCCGTTGACGCCGGTGTCCTTCTGCTCCAGGACGACCTTCTCCTCGTACGGTCCGAAGAACCCGCGCGAGCGGAAGGCGCCCTGCCAGCCGGTCTCCACTCCCCCGGCGGGCGCCAGGATCCAGAACCAGCCGTCGTGCCGGTAGAGCTTGGGTCCTTCGAGCGTGAACCAGCCGGGGATGCGGTCCGCGTCGACGATCACCTTGCCCTCGTCCAGGACGGTGGTCCCGTCGGGGTGCATTCGGTGGCCGGTGAGGCGGTTCTTGATGCCGGAGCGCGACCTGGCCCAGGCGTGCACGAGGTAGGCCTCGCCGGTCTCGTCGTCCCACAGCGGGCAGGGGTCGATCAGGCCCTTGCCCTCCTTGACCAGGTGCGGGCGGGTCCAAGGACCGTGTACCCCGGGGGCGTTGACCTGGAAGACGCCCTGGTCGGGATCGCCCCAGAAGATCCAGAAGCGGTCGTCGTGATGGCGCAGGGACGGTGCCCAGACGCCGCAGTCGTGGCGCGGGGCCGCGAACCCGGCCTCGGGTTCCAGTCGTTCGAGGGCGTGGCCGACCAGTGTCCAGTTCACCAGGTCCCGGGAGTGCAGCAGGGGCAGACCGGGGGCGCGGCCGAAGCTGGATGCGGTCAGGTAGAAGTCGTCGCCGACGCGGAGGACGTCCGGGTCGGACCAGTCGGCGTCGAGGACCGGGTTGCGGTAGGTCCCGTCGCCGAGGTCGGCGCTCACGAGGCTCATGGGCTCACCGCCTTCCGTACCAGGGCAGCGGCCTCGTCCCGGCCGAGCCGCCCGTCGGCGACGACCGTGACGATCCGGCGTACGAGCGTGTCGCCGGGGCCGATGGCGACCCGCTCGTCGAAGGCCAGGGACGAGCCGACGCCCGGGTACTCGTCGGCGCGCACGAACCACGGGTCCCGGCGGGTGTCGTCGGTGGCCCCGGCGAACACCAGCGTCCATCCGGCGCCGGCGAGGGCGAGCCAGTGGGCGCGGGTGCCGTGGATTGCCGGTTCGCCCACGCGGTCGGCGGTGAAGACGTCCGGCGCCGACGCCTCCCTGCGGGCGCGCCAGAAGAAGCCGCCGTAGGCCGCGCCGGGGCGCCCGTTGGTGGCGGGGCTGCCGATCGACAGCAGGCCGGGCGTCACATTGGTGAGGGAGAAGGTGAAGTCCAACGCCCATGCGGTGTCAGTGAGTTCGGTGGCGGCGACGGTTCGGCGCTCGCGCAGTAACTCGTTGCGGGCGGCCACCCGGCGCAGCTCCTCGACGAAGCCGTCCGGGTCCCGCAGCTGGAAGGCGGTGTGGCGCTGGGCACCGTGGTTGTCCAGCTCGGCCGGGCCGTGGTCGCGGACGAAGGTACGCCCGCCCCAGAAGTTGTGCCCCTCGACGTCGGGAACGGCGACACCGACGCCGAGGTGGTGTGTGTGGTCGGCGGGGCTCAGTTCGGTGACCGCCGTGCCGGACAGGGTGGTGACGGGGTGCAGGTAGGGGCGTGGGGAGAGGCGGGCCGGCAGTTCGGGCCGGGTGACGTAGCGGCCGACGGGGCGGCCCGCGACGCGCAGGACCAGGGTGTCGTTGGTCGTCATGTGCTCACCTCTTTCGGTAGAGCCCAGGAGGCGCCCAGCTCGGAGTAGAGGGCGAGGGTGTCGGCGGAGGCCGCGACGAGTCCGTCGATGCCGCGCACCACCCTGCGGTTCTCGCCGGGGAGGAGGTGCCAGGCGTCGGAGGGCAGTGCGGCCGGGTCGTCGGCCAGCCGAATCGCTTCAACCACCTTCATGAACGCGCCCGTCGCGTCGGGTTCGACGAGCAGCGCGGCGCCGGTGGTGAGGTGCTCGACGAGGTTCTCCAGCAGGTCCGTGCGGCCGTACTCGGTCTCCTCCGGGCCGTGGCCCGCCCGTTGGAGCAGGACGCGGTCCTGCTTGTACCAGTAGGTGATCCGGCCGTGATCTCCGTGCACCAGGACGTACGGCTCCCCGGGCTCCTCCGCGCACAGGGTCGCGGCCACGGTGACCGGGCCGTTCCTGGTACTCACGCGGACGCAGGAGGTGTCGTCGGACTCGATGTCGTTGGCGCGCAGCAGCTCGGTCTCGACACGGATGACGTCCTGCGCGCGGGTGGCGCCCAGGAGGGCGAGGCCGGTGGCGACGGCATGGGCGAGGGGATTGGTGAGCACGCCGTCGACCACGTCGACGCCGTTCAGGCGGCGCCTGCCGGCCCAGGGCGCCCGCCGGTAGTACGCCTCGTCGCGCGCCCAGGCCCCGGCCCCGCCGACGCCCATGACCTCCCCGATCGCGCCCTCGGCGATCAGTTCCCGGATCGCGGGCACGGCGTGCGAGCCCAGCGACTGGAAGCCGATCTGGCAGACCACTCCCGCCTTCGCGACCCCGTCGGCCATGCGGCGGAACTCGGCGTAGGAGGGCGCGGGCGGCTTCTCCAGCAGGATGTGCACGCCCCGCTCGGCGGCGGTGAGGGCCAGGTCGGTGTGGGTGGGGATGGGTGTGCAGATCACGGCGGTCCGCGCGCCGGTGGTGTCGAGGAGGGCGCCGAAGTCGGCGGACTGGACGGGGGTGCCCAGGCCCTCGGGGATCTCGTCCACGGCCAGCGGGGTGAGTTCGCAGATCCCGGCCAGCCGGACGACGCCCTTCTCCTGGAGTCGAAGGATGTTGTCGACGTGCCAGCGGCCGTGACCGCGTGCGCCCGCCAGGACGATCGGGACGGCTGTGCTCATGGGATCCTCCCTGCGCCCGCGCCGCGCGCCGCCTCTCGGTCGGCCTTCCTGGCGCTGTCGATCTTTCCGAGCAGGGTAAGCCGCCGGACGGGGGCCGCCTGGGGGTGTCTCATCCCTTCACCGCCCCCGCGCTGAAGCCCGTGATCAGCCACTTCTGGATGAAGGCGAACACGATCACGACGGGTACGGCGGCGATGATGCCGCCCGCGGCGAGCACCCCAAGGTCGACGCTGTCGGCGCTCATCAGGGTGTTGAGGCCCACCGGGATGGTCTGCTTGCTCTGGTTGTTGAGGAACATCAGGGCGAACAGGAAGTGGTTCCAGGAGTGCACGAAGGCGAAGGAGCCGACGGCGATCAGCCCGGGCCGCAGCAGCGGGAGGACGACCACGCGGAAGGCGCGCAGCCGGTTGCAGCCGTCGACCCAGGCCGCCTCCTCCAGGGAGTACGGGACGTTCTTGATGAAGTTGCTGATCAGGATCATCGACAGGGGCAGCTGGAAGACCGTCTCCGCGATGATGACGCTGCCCAGCGAGTTGATCATCCGCAGGTTGGCGAAGATCTCGAACAGCGGGACCAGAAGCAGCGCGCCCGGCACGAACTGGGAGCACAGCAGGGCCAGCATGAAGCCACGCTTGATCCGGAAGTCGAACCGGGCGAGGGCGTAGCCGCCGGCCAGCGCGACCAGCGTCGTCATCACCAGGGTCGAGACGCCGACGAGCACGCTGTTCTGGAAGTAGGTGCCGAAGCTCCGCTCGGTCCACACCTTCTGGAAGTGGTCGAAGGTGACCGGCCAGGGCACGAGGGAGGTCGAGCCGGCCGGGCGCAGCGCGAACAGCAGAATCCAGTAGAAGGGGATGAGGGTGAAGACCAGGTAGACCGAGAGGGGGAGATAGATCTGCCGGCGGGGCACCTCGTCCCAGGCACGTCGGTGCTTCTGCGCCCGCTGCCGGGGCTCGGGGGCCGGGCGCTCGGGAGCGGGCGCCACCGGGGTGGCCTCCTTGGTGATCACTTGTCCCCACCTCCGAACTTGCTCAGCCGCAGATAGACGATCGAGCAGAAGAGCAGAATCACGAACGCGACCGTGGTGAGCGCCGAGGCGTATCCGAAGTTGTGGGCGTCGACGCTGGTGTTGGCGATGTAGAGCGGGAGTGTCGTGGTCTCGCCCGCCGGGCCGCCGCCGGTGAGGGTGAAGAGCAGGTCGACGTTGTTGAACTCCCACACCGCGCGCAGCAGTGTGGACAGCACGATGGCGTCCTTCAGGTGCGGCAGCGTGATGTGCCAGAACTGCTTGAGGCGGCTCGCCCCGTCGACCTCGGCGGCCTCGTACAGGTCCTTCGAGACGGACTGCAGATCGGCGAGGATGAGGATCGCGAAGAAGGGGACCCCGCGCCACAGGTCGGCGACGACCGCCGCCGGGAAGACCGTCGAGGTGTCCGACAGCCAGCTGGTGCCGTACGAGCCGATGCCCATGTCGGCGAGATAACGGGTGATGCCCGTCTGGGAGTTGTAGAGGAGCACCCAGATCGCGGAGGTCAGTACGCCGGAGACGGCCCACGGGGAGAAGACCAGCGCGCGGCCCAGTGCGCGCCCGACGAACGTCTGGTTGACGATCAGCGCCAGCGCGAGCCCGAGCAGCAGCTGCAGTCCGACCTCGGCGAAGACCCACTTCGCACTGAAGGTCAGCGTGTCCCAGAACTGCGGGTCCTTGGTGAAGGCCTGGACGAAGTTGTCGAAGCCCGCGAAGCCGTTCCGCCACGGCTTGGTGGGGTTGTAGTTCTGCAGGCTGTAGTAGAAGACGCTGACGACCGGGTAGGCGATGAAGCCCAGCATCAGCAGGGCCGCCGGGGCGATCAGCAGGTACGGGAGCCTGCGCGGCGTCGCGGAGGCACGGCGCCGCCGGGGTGGCGCGGGCGGTTTCGCCACGGCTGCGGCTTGGGCCATGACTGTTCTCCGTTCGCAGTGGGGCGTTTACAGCGGGTGCAGGAAGCGCTTGCTCCATACGCACGGGTGAAGCGCTTCAACGGTGGTGCTCGGTGCCGTCCGTGCAGCGGCCGGGGTCTGGGACGGGTCAGCCGGCGTACGGGTCGGGAACCTGGCCCGGCCGGGCCAGGAACTCGAAGTCGCAGCCGGTGTCCGCCTGGGTGATCTGCTGGTTGTAGAGCGCGCCGTAGCCGCGCTCGTACCGCTCGGGCGGCGGCGTCCACTCCGCCAGGCGGCGCTCCAGCTCCGCGTCGTCCACATGGAGCCGGAGGGTGCGCGCCTCGACGTCGAGCGTGATGCTGTCCCCGGTCCGTACGAGGGCCAGCGGTCCGCCGACGTACGACTCCGGCGCCACGTGCAGCACGCACGCCCCGTAACTCGTGCCGCTCATCCGGGCGTCGGAGATCCGCACCATGTCCCGTACACCCTGCTTCAGCAGGTGGTCGGGCAGGGGCAGCATCCCGTACTCGGGCATGCCCGGACCGCCCTTGGGTCCGGCGTTGCGCAGTACCAGTACGGTGTCGGCCGTGATGCCCAGCCCGGGGTCGTTGATGGTCCGCTGCATCGCCTTGTAGTCGTCGAAGACGACCGCGGGCCCGGTGTGCTTGAGCAGGTGCGGTTCGGCGGCGATGTGCTTGATGACGGCGCCGTCCGGGCAGAGGTTGCCGCGCAGTACGGCGACCCCGCCCTCGCTCGCGACCGGGTTGTCGCGGGGCCGGATGACGTCGTCGTCGTGCACCTGGGCGCCCGCGATCTGCTCGCGCAGGGTGTCGTACGAGACCGTCGGCCGGTCCAGGTGCAGCAGGTCCGGGATCCGGGACAGGAACCCGGGCAGGCCGCCCGCGAAGTGGAAGTCCTCCATGAGGTACCGCTCGCCACCGGGCCGCACATTGGCGAGCACCGGGACCCTCCGCGCGATGCGGTCGAAGTCGTCGAGGGTGAGCCGGATGCCGGCCCGTCCCGCCATGGCGATCAGATGGATCACGGCGTTGGTCGAGCCGCCGAGCCCGAGGACCGTGGTCACCGCGTCCTCGAAGGCCTCGGGGGTGAGGATGTCGCTCAACTTCCGGCCCTTGTGGACCAGTTCGACGATGCGGCGGCCCGACGCGGCGGCCATGCGGTCGTGTCCGGAGTCGACGGCCGGGATGCTGGAGGCGCCCGGGACGGTGACGCCGAGCGCCTCGGCGGCGGCCGTCAGCGTGGATGCCGTACCCATCGTCATGCAGTGCCCCGGCGACCGGGCGAGTCCGCTCTCCAGCTCCGCCATCTCACAGTCGCCGATGAGCCCGGCGCGCTTGTCGTCCCAGTACTTCCACATGTCGGTGCCGGAGCCGAGGACCTCGCCCCGCCAGTGGCCCGGCAGCATGGGCCCGGCGGGCACGAAGACGGTGGGCAGGTCGACGCTCGCCGCCCCCATGAGCAGCGCGGGCGTGGACTTGTCGCAGCCGCCCATCAGCACCGCCCCGTCGACCGGGTACGAGCGCAGCAGTTCCTCGGTCTCCATCGAGAGCAGATTGCGGTAGAGCATCGGGGTCGGCTTCTGGAAGGTCTCGCTGAGCGTCGAGACCGGGAACTCCAGCGGGAAGCCGCCCGCCTGCCACACCCCCCGTTTCACGGCCTGGGCCCGATCACGGAGGTGCACATGACAGGGATTGATGTCGGACCAGGTGTTGAGGATCGCTATGACGGGCTTGCCCAGGTGCTCCTCGGGAAGGTAGCCGAGCTGACGGGTGCGGGCCCGGTGGCTGAAGGAACGCAGCCCGTCGGCGCCGTACCACTGGTGGCTTCTGAGCTCCTCGGGCCGCTTCACAGGGGCCACCCGGCGGCGATGGCGGCGACCTCGGCGCGCTCTTCCTCGGGCAGCGTCCTGCTGGGCGGGCGCACGTCGCGGCGGCACAGGCCGAGTGAGGCGAGGGCCTCCTTGACAACGGTGACGTTGTTGGCGGACCCGTTCGCCGCGCGCAGTTCCTCGAAGCGGCGGATCTGCTCCCAGACCTTCATGGCAGCCGGGTAGTCGCCCGATCGAAGCGCTTCGATCATGTTCAGCGAGACGGCCGGGGCGACGTTCACGAGCCCGGAGGTGAAGCCGGTGGCGCCCGCCGAGAAGTACGAGGGGGCGTACGGCTCGGCGAGCCCCGCCACCCATACGAAGCGATCGAGGCCCCCGTCCCGTGCGAAGCCCGCGAAGCGGGCGGCGTCCGGGACGGCGTACTTCACCCCGATGACGTTCGGGCAGTGGTCGGCGAGTTCGGCGAGCCGGGTGCCGGGCAGCTGGGCATTGCGGATGTAGGGGACCACGCCCAGCTCGGGCACGGCCTCCGCGATGGCCCGGTGGTAGTCGACCCAGCCGCCGGCCGAGACGTAGGGATGCACGGGCTGGTGGACCATCACCATCCCGGCGCCGAGCTCGCGGGCATGCCGGGCGGAGGCGACGGCGGTGGGCACGTCATGCCCCACGCCCACCAGGATCGCGGCCCGCCCCCCCGCCTCCTCGACGGTCAGCTCGGTGACGAGGCGCCGCTCCTCGGGGGTGAGTCCGTAGAACTCGCCCGTGTTCCCGTTGGGCGTCAGGGTTCTTATCCCGCCGTCGAGCAGGCGACGCAGCAGGGCCCGATGGACGTCCCGGTCGACGGTGCCGTCCTCGGCGAACGGGGTGACCGGGATCGCCACCACGTCGGCCAGGGCCGCCCGCTGGTCCTCGAACGCCACGCTGCTCATTCCTGACCTTCCTCTTCCCCGGCCTGGGGGAACGCTCGACGGACGAACGACGCGATGTGGGCGTGCAGGGCCTGCGCCGCGCCGTCGGCTTCGCCCTCCAGGGCGAGCCGCAGGATCTCCCGGTGCTCGGTGGCCTCCCGCTCCCAGGAGGGGTCGGCGGCCCAGGCGACGGCGGAGACGAGGGCGGCCTGGTCGCGGACCTCGTCGAGCATCCGGCCGAGCAGCGGGTTGCCGCACGGCGTGTACAGCGCGCGATGGAACTCCCGGTTGGTCAGGGAGCGTTCGGCGGTGTCCGTGGCCGCGTCCGCACGGTTCAGCGCGTCGCGCGCGGCGTCCAGGGAGGCCCCGCGCCGCACCGAGCGCCGCAGCGCCTCCGGCTCCAGAAGCAGCCGGACGTCGTAGACCTCACGCGCCATGTCCGCGTCCACCATGCGCACCGTGACACCCTTGTACTGGCTCATCACGACGAGCCCGGTCCCGGCCAGGGTCTTGAGCGCCTCGCGCACGGGGGTCTTGGACACCCCGAACAATGCGGCGAGTTCGGTCTCGACCAGGGCCTGGCCGGGCGTCAGCTGTCCGGTGAGAATGCGGTGTTTGATCCCCTCCAGCACAAATTGCGTGCGGGAGGGAATCGGCGTGGGCACAGAGGTCATGCGCGCCTCTCGGATCTCGCGTATCTGATCTCGCGTATCGCGTCTCATATATGACGTACGAAGTACGACGCGACGAACGTAGGAGCGCTCATGTATTTCGTCAACGCTTCTGGCAAAGGAAGTTGAGGTTGCCGGTTCAGACGGTCTTCGTCTCGCCCTCGCGGGCGGCGGCGGTCGGGCCGCCGAAGATCGCGGCGGCGCGCCCCACGGCCGCCTCGCGGGTGAGCGTGGGTCCCACGTGGGTGACCAGGAGCTCGCGCGCGCCCTTCGCACAGGCACCCGCGTCCTCGGGCGTGAGATGCACCTGCTGTTCGCCTTCGCGATGCCGGTCGATGTCGGCCTCGCACAGGAACAGGTCGGCGCCGGAGGCGAGTTCGGCGAGTGCATCGCAGGGGCCGCTGTCCCCGGAGTAAGCGAGGACGCTCCCCTGGCACTCGGCGCGCAGCCCGTACGCCTCGGTGTCGTGGGCGACGGCGCGCGCGGTGAGGCGCAGGTTCCAGTGCTGGACGAAATGGCCGTCGTACAAGGGCCGGAAGTCGAGGATGCCGCTCAGGAACCGCACGTCCGGGTGCCCGAAGAACCCCGCGAGGCGCCGTACGCAGTCGCCCGGCGCGTACACCGGGATCGGCGCCGGCGGGGTGAGTCCGCCGTAGGCGAAGGCGTAGACGGCACAGAGCAGGTCGGCGCTGTGGTCCGCGTGCAGGTGCGAGACCCAGATCGCGGTGAGCCGCGTGGGATCCGTGTGCCGCTGCAGTTCCGCGAAGGTGCCGGGCCCGGCGTCCAGCCATACCTCGGCGCCCCCGCCGCGCAGCAGATAGCCGGAGCAGGGGCGGTCCGGCCCCGGGTGCGGAGAGGCGGTGCCGAGGACTGTGAGGCTGAGGGGCATGGTGGGGAGGGTACGTATCCGGGTCCGGGTTCGTCCTCCATTTCAGTCTGTTTACGGCTTCAAGCGTTTGGCGCCGTTTACGGCTTCCAGCCGGGATCGCGTCCGCTGAGGCCGACGGCACGGTCGAGGAGCGGGGCGTCGCCCGGGACGGGCACCACGGGGCCGAAGGCGCCGTTGCCGCGGCCCGACTCCTCGGCCGCCGCGAGGAGGAAGCCGTACGACGCCTGCAGCGCGGCCGGGTCCGGCTCGTACTCCTGGCCGGTGGCCCGTGCCAGGTCCCAGCCGTGGATCACCAGCTCATCGGCCGCGACGGCGCCCGCGACCGCGCCCGGCAGGGTCACGCCGCCCGCCCGGGTCATGCCGGTCCAGGCCGCCGGGTCGCGCCAGGCCCCGGCCAGCTCGTCGAGCGCCTTGGGCAGCTCCTCGCGCCAGCCGGGCCCGATGTCCGGCACGGCGGCGTTCGGGCTGGTGTCCGTGGTGACGCCCAGGTCCTTGCGTCCGGCGTCCCGGAAGGCGACGGCCAGCCCGACCAGATGGCCCAGCATGTTGCGCACCGCGCATTCGGGGCACGGCGTCACGTCCGTGAGCTGCTCGTCACGCACCCCGGCCGCGAGCCGGGCGACGATCCGCGTCTGCGGTTCCAGGTCGAGGATCGTGTCGGTCATCTGTTTTACCTCCGCGTTCATCGGTTCTCAGGAGGTAGACCGACGACGTCCGCGAAACTCATCGCCCGGGGGCCCGCCAAGGGGTCCGCGTCACGCGGCCGTCCGGTCCTGGACGACCGGGGACCGCCCACCGCGCAGAAGCTCACGCAGGGAGGGCCCTCCGCGCAGACACCACAGGGCGATCACCGGGTCGCAGATCGCGCAGCCCAGCGAAGAGCCGTGGGCGAAGGGGACGATGGGGTGGCCCTTGAGGTGGTGCACGACGTCCCACGCGGTGTGCAGCAGCCGGCCGATGCCGATGAAGGTCCACGAGTCCAGGCCTCGGTGGGCGACATAGGTGGCGAGGGCGGTGAACGCGAACTCCTGGCCGCCGAGGCCGCCGCCGCTGAGGTAGGCGGCCCGGCTCCGGCGGCCATGACGGCGTTGAGGCGCCGCCGGTGCGGTTCGCGGAGGAGGGACATCAGGAGCAGCACGTAGAGGACGCCCATGCCGATCGGCGCGAGGTACTGCACGGGGGTGCCTTCCTGGGGTCGTGCGGACGACGCGACCGGCCGGCGCGGGAACGGCTCACCACGCCAGGTCCACGTCCCTGCGCGCCCCAGGGGCATTACTGACAGCTTCCAACGGATTTCCGTCCGGCGGACCGCGCGCGGCGGTACGACCGTCGCGGCCCCCTGGCTCAGAGCCGGGCGAGTGCCGCGCGCACGGCCTCCAGGTCGCCGTCGGACGCCAACCCGGCGTGATAGAGCCGCAGTTGCGTGGCGCCCTGCTCCACCGCCCTTCGCGCGTCCTGTTCCAGGGTCCCCGGGCTGCCGCCCATCCCGGCGACCACGGTGAAGTTGGCCGCGAGGACGGCACCCTCCCGGCCCTGTTCCGCGAACGGGGTCAGCAGGCCCGCACCGCCCGTGCAGGGCACCACGACTCCGTCCGCGACGGACAGGACGTGCGCGGGGTCGACGCCCGCGTTGGCACCGCAGTGGTAGGACACGGGGTCGGCGTGCAGCAGTACCTGGAAGCCGTCGGGTGCGGCCGCGCGAACGGCAGCGACCGCCGTCTCCTGGAGCGTGCGGGCGGTTTCGTCGCGCCACGCGCGCGTGGCCGCAGACCGGGATTCGCCCAGGAGCTTCTCGACTCCCGCCCACCCGCCGTCGGAGGGCGCGCCGCGCCACACCGGCTCCACGGCGGCCCGTACCGCTGCCGCCAGTTCACCGGCGTCCAGGCCATGATCCCCGTACCCCTGCCGGCAGCTCTCGCAGAAGCACAGCGACATGAGGTACTGCCCGGCGTCCCCGAGCCCCACCCCGGCGATCTTGTCGTGTGCGTGCAGATGCGCGAGACCGTACCAGCCGAGCGACTCCAGCTCCGTCCCGCGCGCGCCCGGCCGCACCGCCGCCTCGGCCGCGAGGTCGACGAGGTACGCGCGCGTGCCGGGCTGCGCGATGCACGGGGCCCACGGGTAGCGGTCGCCGTACACGTTGACCACCGAGGTTTCCGGATGCTCCTCCCCCAGGCGGGAGTTGTGCGCCAGCACGACCCAGGTGTGCACGTCGAGCCCCGCACCGGTGAGCGCCTCGGCCGCCTCGCCGAACGCGTCGCCCGGGGCCCAGTCCCCGGCCGGGTAGGGACGCAGGGTGCGGCCCTCCCAGCGAGCGTCGGCCGGATAGAGCACGGCCGCGTGGCGGGCCGTCACGATGCGGTGGCGCGGGTGGCGGGGCGTGAGCGCCCGCGTGGAGTGGTACGCGGAGGCGAGTGTCGCCTGGCGGACGCCCAGCGCGGCGATGCGGTCCGCCGCCTCCGGGTCCCCGTTGACGTCCCAGGGGTAGACGAACGCCGACGCCTTCACATGCCCTCCTGCAGCAGTTCGTACCCACGGTCGATCAGCCCGGCGAGCTGTTTGACGTGCTCCTCGGCCGACTCGTGCAGCGGCGGCCGCACCTCGCCGACGTCGAGACCGCGCAGCCGTACGCCGGCCTTGACCAGCGAGACGGCATAGCCGCGGCCCTGGGCGCGCAGTTCGACGAACGGGCGGTAGAAGCCGTCGAGGAGCCGGTGGACGGTGGTGTCGTCACCGGAGCCCAGCGCCTTGTGGAAGGCGAGGGCGATCTCCGGGACGAAGCAGAACACGGCCGAGGAGTACAGCGTGATGCCGATGCCGCGGTAGGCGAGCTGGGTCTGCTCGGCGGTCGGAAGCCCGTTGAAATAGAGGAAGTCTCCCGGGGCCTCGCTGCGGACGGCGCTGACGATGCGCTGCATCAGATCCAGGTCGCCGAACCCGTCCTTGAAGCCGATGACACCGTCCGTCCGGGCCAGTTCGACCACGGTCCGAGGGGTGAACACGGCGTTGTCGCGCTGGTAGACGATGGTCGGCAGCGAGGTCGCCGCGGCCAGTTCCCGGTAGTGCCGCAGCAGCCCCGCCTGTCCGGCGACGACGAGATAGGGCGGCATGGCGAGCAGCCCGTCGGCCCCGGCGCCCTCCGCGAGCCTTGCGAACCGCACGGCGAGCGCGGTCCCGTATCCGGCGCCCGCCACGACCGGCACCCGCCCGTCCGCCGCCTCGACGGCTGCCCCCACGCACGCCTCGTACTCCTCGGGCGTGAGCGCGTGGAACTCGCCCGTGCCGCAGCACGCGAAGACGGCGGCGGCACCCGCCTCCACGCCCTTGCGCACATGCGCGCGGTAGACGTCGAGGGCGAGGGAGCCGTCGGGCCCGTACGCGGTCACGGGGAAGAACAGCGGCCCGCTGGGAATGCCGAGCCGAGCGGCGAGAGGGGCTGACGTCACGGGCTCTCCCTTGAACAGGCGCTCACACGCGGACCGGACCTCGCGCCTGGTGCATGTTTCTGATCCATGTCCATATCTCTGAACGCGCCCACGCTAAAGGCCCCCTCGAGGCGGGTCAAGCGTGCAAACCGGCAATACGGAGGCGGTTTTCGCCCCTCCCCGTCACACTTGACGGGCCCGGCGGACACTACTTAGCGTGTCCATGAATGTGAATGCTGTACACGAATGCGGCCGTTGAATGGCGAACGAGCCACGGTACGTCGACTCGGCGAACGAGCCACGGAACAAGGAGAACCGAGGATGCCCGCTCCCCGCACCGTTCTGCTCACCGGCGCCGCCGGCGGACTCGGCACCCTGATGCGGGGACTGCTGCCCCAGTACGGCTACGAGCTGCGGCTCCTGGACCTCAGGCCGGTCGAGGGCGAGCCGGACGCGATCACCGCGGATCTCGCGGACAAGGCGGCCCTGCGCGAGGCCGTGCGGGGCGTCGACGCGATCATCCACCTCGCGGGCATCTCTCTGGAGTCCACGTTCGACAAGATCCTGAAGGCGAACATCGAGGGCACGTACAACCTGTACGAGGCGGCCCGCGAGGAGGGCGTGCGCCGGATCGTGTTCGCCTCCTCCAACCACGCGGTCGGCTTCACCTCGCGCCCCCGGGGCGACGACCCGCTGATCCCGATCGACACCCCGCGCCGGCCGGACACCTTCTACGGGCTGTCCAAGTCCTTCGGCGAGGACCTCGCCCAGTTCTACTGGGACAAGCACGGCCTGGAGACGGTCTCCGTGCGCATCGGCTCCTGCTTCCCGGAGCCGTCCAGCGTGCGCATGCTCTCCGTCTGGATGAGCCCCGGGGACGGCGCCCGCCTCTTCCACGCGGCCCTGACCGCCGAGGAGGTCGGCCACACCGTGGTCTACGGCTCGTCCGCCAACACACGGCTGTGGTGGGACCTGACCACCGCCCGGGCTCTCGGCTACGAGCCGCAGGACGACTCCGAGCCGTACGCCGAGAAGCTCATCGCCGAGCAGGGCGAGCTGGAGCCGGACAACCCGGCCCACGCATGCCTGGGCGGCCACTTCGTCACGAACCCGCCGATCTGGCCGTACTGACGGCGCACTCCGAGGGCGGGCGGGCACCGAACGGGCCCGCCCGCTGCGCTTTTCGGGCACGGAAGCTGCCCGATCTCACCCGGCACCCCGCTCCGCCCCAGGTCCGACGCGGGCACACATCCGGCCAAGCGGGCGGGATCGGGCACACTCGGGCCCGTAACAGGCCTGGTCACCGTCGCGCACCCGCTGTAGAACTTCCCCCATGAGCCCTACCGGGCCCGAACGGGCAATACCGGTTCGGGCGCCCTTGGCGGCGAACGAGCCGAAGAGCACGGAAGACAGGTGACGGCGATGACGGACAGGACCGCGGAGGAACGCCAGCGCGAGATCGTCAGAGCCGCTCGCCGCGCGGGCTCGGTCGACGTCACCACGCTCGCCACCGAACTGGGCGTGGCCAAGGAGACCGTACGACGCGATCTGCGCGCCCTGGAGGACCACGGGCTGGTCCGCCGCACCCACGGCGGTGCCTATCCCGTGGAGAGCGCCGGCTTCGAGACGACCCTCGCCTTCCGCGCCACCAGCCACGTACCCGAGAAACGCCGGATCGCGGCCGCCGCGGCCGAACTGCTCGGGGACGCCGAGACCGTCTTCGTCGACGAGGGATTCACGCCGCAGCTCATCGCCGAGGCGCTGCCGCGGGACCGGCCGCTGACCGTGGTCACCGCGTCCCTGGCCACCGCGGGCGCGCTCGCGGAGGCCGAGAACACCACGGTTCTGCTGCTCGGCGGCCGAGTGCGGCCCGGCACCCTCGCCACCGTCGACCACTGGACGACAAAGATGCTGGCCGGATTCGTCATCGACCTGGCGTACATCGGCGCCAACGGCATCTCCCGCGAACACGGGCTGACCACACCCGACCCGGCGGTCAGCGAGGTCAAGGCCCAGGCCATCCGCGCCTCCCGCCGCACGGTCTTCGCCGGCGTGCACACCAAGTTCGGGGCGGTGAGCTTCTGCCGGTTCGCGGAGATCGGCCAGATGGAGGCCATCGTCACCAGCACACTGCTGCCCTCCTCCGAAGCCCACCGCTACTCGCTGCAGGGCCCGCAGGTCATCCGCGTCTGAAAAAACCGAACACAATCCCCAGGGGCACATCCACGCCCGTGCGCGCCCCTTATCTCCCCATATGTTCAGGAGTACCCCCATGCGATCCCAGAGCCGCAGAACACCCCGCGCCCTGTTTGCCGTGGCCACCGCAGGAACGCTGATCACGCCGCTACTGGCCGGCTGTTCGGGCGCCGGCGGCGCGGGCGGCGGATCCTCCGCCCACTCCATCAACGTCCTGATGGTGAACAACCCGCAGATGGTGGAGCTGCAGAAGCTCACCGCCGACAACTTCACGAAGAGCACCGGGATCAAGGTGAACTTCACCGTCCTGCCGGAGAACGACGTCCGAGACAAGATCAGCCAGGACTTCGCCAACCAGGCGGGCCAGTACGACGTCGCCACGCTCAGCAACTACGAGATCCCGATCTACGCCAAGAACGGCTGGCTCCACCCGGTCGACTCCTACGTCAAGAGCGACACCGCCTTCGGCCAGCAGGACATCCTCGCCCCGATGACGCAGGCCCTGACCGCCGCGGACGGCAAGCTCTACGGCGAGCCCTTCTACGGCGAGTCCTCCTTCCTGATGTACCGCAAGGACGTCTTCCAGAAGAAGGGCCTGACCATGCCGGCCAAGCCGACCTGGCAGCAGGTCGCCGACCTGGCCGCCAAGGCGGACGGCGCCGAGTCCGGGATGAAGGGCATCTGTCTGCGCGGGCTGCCCGGCTGGGGCGAGGTGATGGCTCCGCTGACCACGGTCGTCAACACCTTCGGCGGCACCTGGTTCGACAAGAACTGGAAGGCACAGGTGGACTCGCCGGAGTTCAAGCAGGCCACGCAGTTCTATGTCGACCTGGTCCGCAAGCACGGCGAGTCCGGCGCCGCACAGTCCGGCTTCGCCGAGTGCCTGAACGACATGACGCAGGGCAAGACGGCGATGTGGTACGACGCCACGTCCGGCGCGGGTTCGCTGGAGGCCCCCGGTTCCCCGGTCAAGGGCAAGATCGGCTATGTCCCGGCCCCGGTCGACAAGACCGACAGCTCCGGCTGGCTCTACACCTGGGCATGGGGGATCCAGAAGGCGTCCCAGCACGCCGACGACGCCTGGAAGTTCATCTCGTGGGCGTCCGGCAAGGACTACGAGAAGCTCGTGGGCAAGACGGCGGGCTGGTCCAACGTGCCGGCCGGCAAGCGTTCGTCGACCTATGACATCCCGGAGTACCGCAAGGAAGCGGCCGCCTTCGCCGACGTCACCCGCAACGCCATCGCCAGTGCCAAGCCGAACGACCCGGGTGTGCAGCCCCGCCCCGCGCCCGGCATCCAGTTCGTCGGCATCCCGGAGTTCACCGATCTGGGCACCAAGGTCTCCCAGGAGATCAGCTCCGCCATCGCCGGCCGGGAGTCCGTGGACAGCGCGCTGCAGAAGTCGCAGCAGCTCGCCGAGGCCGTCGCCAAGAAGTACGAGGGATCATGACCATCATGACGTCCACCTCCCGGGTCGCCGCCGCCGCTGCGCGGCCGGCGACCCGGCCGCCGAACCGCATGCGGGCCTGGGCCACCCGGGCCCCTCTGCTGCCCGCGCTGGTCTTCATGATCGTGGTGACCCAGCTGCCGTTCGTGGCGACCCTGGTGATCTCGTTCTTCGACTGGAACGCCCTGTATCCGAAGGACCGCCACTTCACCGGCGTCGACAACTACCGCCAGGTCCTGACCGACCCGGACCTGCGCCACTCGGTGTGGACGACGGTCCTGCTGACGGTCACGGTGGTCCTGGTCAGCCTGGTCCTGGGCCTCGGCATAGCGTTGCTGCTCAACCGCCGGTTCCGGGGCCGCGGCGTGGTCCGCACCCTGCTGATCGCACCGTTCCTGGTGGTGCCGGTGGCTGCGGCCCTGCTCTGGAAGCATGTGCTCTACAACCCTGAATACGGCCTGTTCAATGGGTTGTTGCACTATGTGGGCGGCCCCCAGCCGGACTGGATCTCCAACACTCCGCTGCTCGCGGTCGAGGCCTCGCTCGTCTGGCAGTGGACACCGTTCATGATGCTGATCCTGCTGGCGGGTCTGCAGAGCCGCGACCCCGAGCAGATCGAGGCGGCGCGGGTGGACGGCGCGAGCGACTGGCAGATCTTCCGCCATCTCACGCTCCCGCATCTGCGCCGGTATCTGGAGCTGGGCGCCCTGCTGGGCTCGATCTACATCGTCCAGAACTTCGACGCGGTCTTCACGCTCACCTCGGGCGGCCTGGGCACCGCGAACCTCCCCTACACCGTCTACCAGAGCTTCTACCAGGCCCATGAGAACGGCCTCGCCTCGGCCGCCGGCGTCCTGGTCGTCATCGGCTCCATCGTCATCGCCACCTTCGCCCTGCGCGTGGTGTCGTCCCTGTTCCGCGAGGAGGTGTCCCGGGCATGAGCGCCGTCGCCGTACGTACCGCGACCGTACGCAGCCGCCGTCGCCGCGGAGCGGGCCTGGGCCTGCTGGCCTGGCTGGTCGGTCTGCTGTTCTTCCTGCCCATCGCGTGGATGGCCCTGACCTCGTTCCACTCGGAGGCCGACGCCGCGACAAACCCGCCGTCCTTCGGGGCCTCCCTGACCCTGGACAGCTACCGCGAGTTCTTCGGCGTGGGCGGCGGCGCGAGCCCCTGGCCCGCGTTGATCAACTCGACCATGGCGTCGGTGATCTCGACCCTGTGCGTGCTCCTGCTGGCCTTCCCGGCGGCGTACGCCCTGTCCATCCGCCGGGTGAAGAAATGGACGGACGTCCTGTTCTTCTTCCTGTCCACGAAGATGCTGCCGGCGGTGGCGGGCCTGCTGCCGATCTACCTGTTCGCCAAGAACGCCGGGATGCTCGACAACATCTGGCTGCTCATCATCCTCTACACCTCCATGAACCTGCCGATCGCGGTGTGGATGATGCAGTCCTTCCTCGCCGAGGTCCCGGTGGCCGTCATCGAGGCGGCGCAGATCGACGGCGCCCGGCTGCCGACGGTCCTCACCCGGGTGGTCGCTCCCATCGCCCTGCCCGGTATCGCCGCGACCGCCCTGATCTGCTTCATCTTCAGCTGGAACGAACTGCTCTTCGCCCGGGTGCTCACGGGTGTGGTGGCCGAAACGGCCCCCGTCTTCCTGACCGGCTTCATCACCAGCCAGGGCCTGTTCCTGGCCAAGGTGTGCGCCGCGTCGCTCGTCATCTCCCTGCCGGTGCTCGCCGCGGGGTTCGCCGCCCAGGACAAGCTGGTCCAGGGCCTGTCACTGGGAGCCGTGAAATGAAGGCCGCCGTCATCGAGTCCGTGGGCCGTGCCGTCGTCGCCGAGGTCCCGGACCCGACACCCGGCCCCCGCGAGGTCGTCGTCGAGGTGGCTGCCTGCGGCCTGTGCGGCACCGACCTGCACATCCTCCAGGGCGAGTTCGCCCCCAAACTGCCCATCGTGCCGGGCCACGAGTTCGCGGGCGAGGTCGTCGGACTGGGCGCCCAGGTCACCGAACTGTCCATCGGAGACCGGGTGGCCGTGGACCCGTCCCTGTACTGCTACGAGTGCCGGTACTGCCGTACTGGCCACAACAACCTGTGCGAGCGGTGGGCGGCGATCGGCGTGACGACGGCCGGCGGTGCGGCGCAGTACGCGGTGGCGCCGGTGGCCAACTGCGTGAAGCTTCCCGAGCACGTCCGCACCGAGGACGCGGCACTGATCGAACCGCTCTCCTGCGCGGTGCGCGGCTACGACGTGCTGCAGTCCCGGCTGGGCGCGCACGTCCTGATCTACGGCTCCGGCACGATGGGCCTGATGATGCTGGAACTGGCCAAGCGGACGGGCGCGGCGAGCGTGGACGTACTGGACGTGAACCCGACGCGCCTGGCGACGGCCCAGCAGCTGGGCGCCTCGGCGTGCGCGGCGAGCGCCGACGAACTGGACCGGCCGCAGGGCTGGGACCTGGTGGTCGACGCCACGGGCAACGCGGCCGCGATCCAGGACGGCCTCGGACGGGTGGCGAAGGCGGGAACGTTCCTGCAGTTCGGGGTGGCGGACTATGCGACGCAGGTCACCATCGACCCGTACCGCATCTACAACCAGGAGATCACCATCACCGGTTCCATGGCCGTCCTCCACAGCTTCGAGCGAGCGGCCGAACTGTTCGCGGGCGGAGTGCTCGACCCCAAGGTGTTCATCAGCGACCGGATCCCCCTGGAGCGGTACCCGCAGGCGCTGGAGCAGTTTGCGGCGGGAGTGGGGCGCAAGATCGTGGTGGTGCCGTAGGGGCGCCGGAGGGGATTTCGCCCCCGCCGCCCCCGCTGAAAATCAGCCCCTCCGGCGTTTGAGGAGCGGGGGTCCAGGGGGCGGAGCCCCCTGCCGGGGCCGAAGGGGCGGAGCCCCTGGAGGTCGGGACGCAAAGGGGCAGCCGGGGCGAGACCCATACGGGCAGCACACCGGGTAAGGGAACGGTAAAGCACTCTCGCTCGTTATCCCAGGCATGACAGCTATGACCCCCGGCTCGAACATCCCGCTCGGCGTCACCCGGGTGACGGTCGACGTCGCCGCCCCGGTGCGGCTCGACGTCTCGGCCCTCCTGCTCACCGCCGACGGCAAGGTCCGCTCCGACGACGACTTCATCTTCTACAACCAGCCCACGGGCCCGGGCGTCACCTACCGCTCCGGCGGCGGCACAAGCCCCGACTCGATCACGGTCGACACCGCCACGGTCCCCCCGGGCATCGAGAAGATCGTCGTCACGGCCAGCCCGGACGCCGCGGGCCAGACCTTCCAGGGCATCGAACCGACGGCCACGGTCCGCAACGCGGACGACAACTCCGTCCTGGCCACCTTCACTCCGCCCCAGCTCGGCACGGAGACCGCCCTGGTCGTCGTGGAGGTGTATCTGCGGGGCGGTGTGTGGAAGGCACGTGCCGTCGGGCAGGGATACGCCAACGGCCTGGCGGGCATCGCGACCGACTTCGGGGTCACGGTGGAGGAGCCCGCGCCGGCTCCCGTCGCGCCGCCGCAGCCGGTGGCTCCTCCGCAGCCGGTCGTGCAGCCCCCGGCGCCCGCCGCTCCTCCGGCCCCGCCGACCCCCGCCCCCGGCACCGGAAAGATCAATCTCGACAAGGGCCGGGTCAGCCTCCAGAAGAACCAGACCGTCTCCCTCGTCAAGGGCGGCCGCCCGCTGCTCTCCCAGGTCAGGATGGGCCTCGGCTGGGAGCCCGCGTTCCGCGGCAAGGACATCGACCTCGACGCGTCGGTCATCGCGTACGGCCCGCAGCGCAACCACATCGACAGCTGCTACTTCGGCAAGCTGACCATCCTGAACGGCGCGGTCAAGCACTCCGGCGACAACCTCACGGGTGAGGGCGGGGGCGACGACGAGGTCATCACGGTCGACCTCGGCCGCCTTCCGCAGGAAGTCACGGGCCTGGTCTTCACCGTGAACTCCTTCTCCGGCCAGAAGTTCACCGAGGTCGCCAAGGCCTACTGCCGTCTCGTCGACGCCGCTACCGACCAGGAGTTGGTCCGCTTCGACCTGACGCACGCGGAGCCGCAGACGGGCGTGATGATGGCCAAGCTGATCAGGCAGTTCTCCGGGGAGTGGGACATGACCGCCATGGGCGACTTCGTCAAGGCCCGCACGGTACGGAACATGGTGCAGCCGGCGGCCCAGGCGCTGTGAGCGGTCGTAAGCAGTCGTAAGGCAGTCCGTACGACACCTGCGGGCATCCCCCGGTCAGAGAGGGTGCCCGCACGTACGGCGGCCGTCGCGCTACGGCCGCAACCCCTCCGTCAGCAGCGAGAGATAGCGGCGGATGTGTTTCCCCTCGCCGTTCGCCAGCTCGGATGCCGTCGCCACCCCGTGCGCCAGCCGCAGGACCTCGATCGGCTCGACATCCGCCCGCAGGGTCCCCTCCCGTTGCGCCGCCCCGACCAGGAGCGTCGCCGCCGCCTTCATCTTGTCGGCGCAGGCCGTGACCGCACTGGCGCCTCCGTCCGTGACGGCCGAGCCCAGCAGGGCCTTCAGTCCACGGACCTGGATCATCCCCTCGCCGACCTCGTTCAGCCACTCTGCCAGCGCCTCGCCCGGCGGCAGTTCCTTCGCGAGTTCGTCGGCGCGTGCGGCGATCGCCTCGACCCGGTCGATGTAGGCGGCCTCCAGCAGCGCCTGACGCGTCGGGAAGTGCCGGTAGAGCGTGCCTGATCCGACGCCCGCCCGCTTGGCGATGTCGTCGAGCGACGCGTTCTCACCGTGCTCGGCGAAGGCGACGGCCGCCGCCTTCAGCAACCTCTCGTAGTTGCGACGGGCGTCCGCGCGCATGGGCTTGGCCTGCGACATCCAGATACTCCTTGCGAACCGGGGACCCTCTCCGTATCTTATCGAGCATTAAACGGAGACAGTCCCCGGTTATTTCCGCGGGCGGCTCGCGCTGCCCACGCACCATTCCTCCGTGCTGCCCGCACACATCTCATCCGGGGACGCCAGACCGGGAGAACTCGATGTCCACCCCGTCCGCACCGTCCACGACCGCCGACGCACCTTCCGCACCACAGCAACCCGCCAGGCTCGGCACCGTCCTCTTCGTCATCGTCACCGCCTACCTGATGGTCGGCGTGGACTCCACCGTCGTCAATGTCGCCCTGCCCGACATCCAACAGGACCTGCACTTCAGCCGCACCGGTCTGTCCTGGGTCCTCAACGCCTACACCCTCGCCTTCGGCGGACTGCTGCTGCTCGGCGGGCGCGTCGGCGACATCGTCGGCCGACGCCGTGCGCTCACCCTCGGTGCCCTGCTCTTCGCCCTCTCCTCACTCCTCGGCGGTCTCGCCGGCGAGAGCGCCTGGCTGCTCGTGGCCCGCGCGCTCCAGGGTGTCGGCGCCGCCCTCATCGCACCCAGCACCCTCGCCCTGATCACCACCAACTTCCCGGAGGGCCCGCGTCGGCACCACGCCCTGGGCGTCTACTCGTCCATGGCGGGCATCGGCGCCTCCGTCGGCCTGGTCCTGGGCGGCATGCTCACCTCCTGGACGTCCTGGCGCTGGGCCCTGCTGATCAACGTGCCCATCGGTATCGCGGTCGCCGTGGCCCTTCCCCGCTTCGTCACCGAAACCCCGCGCCACGCGGGCCGGTTCGACGTGGCGGGCACGCTCACCGGGACGGCCGGGATGACCTCGCTGGTGTATGCGTTCATCCGCGTCTCGGAACAGGGCTGGAGCGACACCCAGGCGCTGCTCGGCTTCGGTACGGCGGCGGCCCTGCTGACGGTCTTCATCCTGATCGAGTCCCGGGCCGGGCAGCCGATCATGCCGCTGAGTCTGTTCGCGAACCGCAACCGGGCGGGCGGCTATGCGGGCGTCCTGCTGCTGCCCGCCGGTATGTTCGGAGCCTTCTACTTCCTCACCCTGATCACCCAACAGGTTCTCGGCTACAGCCCGTTGCGTGCGGGGTTCGCCTTCCTGCCCATGACCCTGGTGATGTTCACCGTCGTACGCTTCGTCCCCAGGCTGCTCGCCCGCCTCGGTGCCAAACCGGTGCTGCTCACCGGCATGGCGCTGCTCGCCGTGGCGGCCGGGTGGCTGTGGCGGCTGCGGCCCGGCGACGGCTACGCCACCGGTCTGCTCGGTCCGCTGCTGCTGATGGGGCTCGGCGTCGGCCTGAGCTTCATGCCGCTCAACGCGACCATCCTCGCCGGAATCCAGCCGCGAGAGGCGGGCGCCGCCTCGGGTCTTCTGCAGACCCTGCAGTGGCTCGGCGGCACCCTCGGCCTGTCCGTCCTGGTCACGGTCTTCGGCACGGCGACCCGGCACGCGACCGGATCCCCGGCCGAGATCCTCACCCAGGGTGCGGCCATCGCGTTCGGTGTCGGCGCACTGATCGCGCTGACCGCCCTGCTGGTGTCGGCGCTCGTGATCACAGGAAGGGACAGGGCCGCCTAGAACAGCGCGCTGTACGCGTTCAGCGCCGGCTGCCCGCCCAGGTGGGCGTAGAGGACCGTGGAGTCACGGCCGATCTCCCCGCGTGAGACGAGGTCGATGAGCCCGGCCATCGACTTCCCCTCGTACACGGGGTCGGTGACCATCCCCTCCGTCCGGGCGGCGAGCCGCATCGCCTCCAGCGTGGTCCCGTCCGGTATGCCGTACGTTCCCGCGTGGTACCGCTCGTCCAGTTCGACGTCCTCCGCGGTCAACTCCTTCTTGACACCGATGAGTTGCCCGGTGTTGTGAGCGATGCGGGCGATCTGCTCCCGGGTGCGGGCGGGCTCCGCCGATGCGTCGATGCCGATCACGCGGCGCCCACGCCCGCCCGCCTCCTCCAGCGCACGGAACCCCGCGACCATGCCCGCCTGGGTGGAACCGGTCACGGAGCACACGATCACGGTGTCGAAGAAGACGCCCGTCTCCCGCTCCTGTTCGGCGACCTCGTACGCCCAGTTCGCGAACCCGAGACCGCCGAGCGGGTGGTCGGAGGCGCCGGCGGGAATGGCGTACGGCTTGCCGCCCGCCTCCTCGACCTCGCGCAGCGCCTGCTCCCAGCTCTCCTTGAAGCCGATCCCGAACCCGGCCCTGACCAGCCGTACATCGGCCCCGGCGAGCCGGCTGACGAGGATGTTGCCGACCTTGTCGTACACGGAGTCGGGCCACTCCACCCAGCTCTCCTGGATGAGCACGCACTTGAGCCCCGCGCGGGCGGCGACCGCGGCGACCTGCCGGGTGTGGTTGGACTGCACCCCGCCGATCGAGACGAGCGTGTCGCAGCCCTGCGCGAGCGCGTCGGCGACGAGGTACTCCAGCTTGCGGGTCTTGTTCCCGCCGTATGCGATACCGGAGTTGCAGTCCTCCCGCTTGGCCCACAGGGCCGCACCCCCCAGGTGCCTGGTGAGCCGCTCCAGTGGGTGGACCGGCGAGGGGCCGAAGAGGAGCGGGTAACGCTCGTACGAGGACAGGGACATGGGACCTCCCGGGGTCAGTGGGCCTCTTCGCCGGTTTCGTCTTCGTCGGCTTCATCGGTTTCGTCGGCGAGCTCCTCCAGGCCCCGCCAGATCCGGGCCGTGACGCGGACCGCCTCGTCCACGTCACCGCCCGCGCAGGCCTCGATCAGCCGCTCGTGCAGCCCGGCCGAGAGGCAGTTCCCGCCCTCGCCGAAGCGCCGTCGTTCGAGCCGCCGGATGAGCGGGGTGTAGCGGGCGACGGTGGCGGCGGCAGCACGGTTGCCGCTCGCGCGGATGAGGACGTCGTGCAGTTCGTCGTCGGCGCGCAGGGCGGTGTCCACATCTCCGGCCCGTACGGCGGCCGCGAACCGCTCGTTGGCCGCGCGCATCACGTCCACGTCGGCATGCCGCAACCGGGACACGGCGACCCGCGTGGCCAGCTCGTGCATGGCGCCGACCACGGCCGCGGCGTCGCGTACGTCGGCGGCGACGACCGGGGTCACCCGGGTGTAGCTCTGCGGTTTGCTCTCCAGCAGCCCCTCGTCGACGAGCCGCGAGAAGGCCTCGCGCACGGGCGCGCGCGACAGCCCCAGCCGCTCGGCGAGGTCGGCGTCCCGCACCACCGCACCGGGCTCGATCTCCCCGGCCACGATGGCGTCCCGGATCGCTTCGTAGGCGCGGTCCCGCAGCAGGGTGCGGGGCATGCGCCGGATGGCCTCCATGAACTGAAATGTTAGATATCAGAGAGCACGCAAACAAGAGCAGAGGAAGAGCAGACAAAAGCGGGGCCCGCACCGAAGTGCGAGCCCCGCTCAATCCAGGACGTCAGGCAGCCCACGGCCAGTCGGCGTCCCTCGCCGCCTCAAGGAGGGGCACCATCCGGAAGGCCGCGTCCGAGAGCCCCCCGAAGGTGTGCCTGTTCCCCTTCCCCGACGGGCCGTGGCCGGCCCTGTACCCGGCCAGGTTCCAGGTGTAGACGGGCACATGCGCCGGGACCTGCTCGGTCGGGTCGCCGTACTGGCTGTACGCGTACTGCTCGTCCGTGACGATCAGCACCCGGTCGTGCTTCTTGTAGTGACGGCGCACCGCCCCGGTGGTGTCGGTGCCGCCCAGGTCGCCGAAGCGGTCGAGGATCTTCAGCACCGACTCGCCCTTCCGGAACTTCACATTGTTGCTGCTGCTCCCGAACTCGACCAGATCGGCGTCCGCCGCCCGAAGCGCGAGCGCCGTGCCGAAGATCGCCGCCGCGTCGGCCCGGTTGAGCTCCGAGCGATCCGACAGCCGCGAGTAGAACATCGAGCCCGAACGGTCCACGAGCACCAGGGTGCGGCCGGACAGCGCGGGCACATTGGCCAGCGAGTGGCCGAGCGCCTGCTCCAGCGGGTAGGACCAGCGCAGCGACGGCGCATGCCGGTACGCGGCGAGGTACCGGAAGGGGAACTGCCGCGAGCGCACGACCTCGCTCGGGTCGCTGATCCGCGCGGCGACCTGCGCGGCCACCTCGTCGGACACCCCGGCCTCGTCGAAGTTCCGCAGGTTCCTCGCCAGTGCCATCGTGCCCATGGACGGGATCAGCGCCTCCCAGGCGGCCTTGTCCATCGGGCCCTGCAGCCAGCCCGCCAGCGCCTCCCAGGTGATGCCCGCGGCCGCGAGCCGCTCGGCGCCGTCGGGAGCCGTGACGACCGCGCGCCGCTGCTCCACCGGCAGTGCCATCAGCTCACGGTGTGCGGTGAGCACGCGGTTCGATGCGGGCGGCACGGCGGTGTCCGGGTTGTGCCGGCGGTCCAGCGCGTACTGGAACAGCTCGCCCTGCCACGGCTTGTCGGGGTCCGGCGCGGCGTGCACCAGGTTGAGGATGTCGCCGAAGCGGTAGCCCTTCGAGGCGGTGTCGTACTTCAGCAGCGCCTTGCCGCCGTACAGACGTCGTACGGCGTCGGCGATGCCACGCTTGACCGGCTTGGGAACGTTACGGCCGTACACCGAGGTCCAGTACGCGAGCAGCTCTCCGGGCTCGTCGGGACGCTGCAGTACGGAGGCCACGACCTGGCGGTTCGGCGGGCCGTCCGTCGCGCCCGCATCGAGCCGTGCCTTCACGTACTCGGCGGCACCCACGATCGAGGCCGTACGGAGGTTGCCCTCGCCGCGCAGCCAGCCGAGCAGGCCGGCGGTCCAGGACGGGTCGGCGACGGCGAGTTCACGCACGAGCTGAGCAAACCGGTCGTCGCGGTCGCCGCCGGTCTCGTAGAAGGTCTGCTGCGAGACGAAGTTCGAGACCGAGAGCAGAAAGAGCTCGGAGCGCGCGTCTCGCTCACGGCCTCGGCCGCCCTCGTACGTGCGGAGCACACGTCCCGTGGACGTCACCCGCGAGGTGGTCTGCGCCTTGGCGGCCTTGGTGTTGAATCGCGCCATGGTGAATTCCCCCGAATTCATGTCTGTTTCGGAGGGAGGCGCGGCAAAAGGAGGGTGCCCGAGGTCAGGGGTCGGCGACGGGACTATACGTCAGGCGCGTCTTCCATTTCCGCCACATCGACCCCCAAGTCGATGACGGGATTCGAACCCGCAACATACCCGATCCCGAAGTATCCGCTGCCTGCGCACCGGGCACCCACCATGTGCTGCGCCTCCCGAGATCAAGTCGGCGGCGGCATGGGATTCTTTGTCGAGAAGAAGTAGCCGCAGCCCGCGCACCGGGAGGTGCATGAAGTTGTGGTGTCCAGAGATCGAGGTCGGCGGAACCGACAAGGTGCTCTAACCCCTGAGCTACACCGGCTCGTGGTACCGGTGGCGGGACTCGAACCCGCGGCCGCCCCATTATGAGTGGAAGTAGGTCCTGCCTTCGCACCTGGACGTGCATCACTCTAGGAGGCGTTCCGCGGGCCGGGCGAACGAATTAATTACCGCGGGGAGTTGCCGGGGATTCAGTCGCGCTTCTGCCGCTTCCAGGGCCCGGTGATGGCCAGCATGATGCCCGGCTCCTGGATGTTGGCGAACAGGGTCTTCCCGTCGGGCGAGAAGGTGACCCCGGTGAACTCGCTGTACTCCGGCTTCTCCGCGGTGCCGATGTTCAGCTCGTTGCGGGCGATCGGGTATGTGCGGCCGCTGTCGGTGGCGCCGAACAGGTGCTGGACGCCCTCGCCGTCCTCGGCGATGACCAGGCCGCCGTACGGGGAGACGGTGATGTTGTCCGGGCCGTCGAAGGCGCCGTCGGCGGACGGGTCGGGGTTGATACCGAGCAGCATCTTCAGGGTCAGGGTGCGGCGTCGGGGGTCGTAGAACCAGACCTGGCCGTCATGCTGGACCGGGCTCTCCGCACGGGCGTACGAGGAGACGATGTACGCGCCGCCGTCGCCCCACCACATGCCCTCCAGCTTGCGGGCGCGGGTGACCTCGCCTGTGGCGAACTGCTTGCGGACGGAGGTGGTCTTCGCGTCGCGGTCGGAGACGTCGATCCAGTCGACGCCGTAGACCGTGCCGATCTTCGTGGCGCGGGAGAGGTCGTCGACGTACCGGCCGCCGGAGTCGAAGCACTTGAAGGCCTGGAGGCGGCCCGCGTCGTCGGTGAGGGTGCGCAGCTTGCCGCGGCCGTGGCAGAAGCCCTCGGGCGGGGTCCAGCGGTACAGCAGGCCGTTCGGGCCGGCCGCGTCCTCGGTCAGATAGAGGTGGCCGCGCTTGGGGTCGACGACGACGGCCTCGTGGGCGTAGCGGCCGAGGGCCTTGATGGGCTTGGGGTCGCGGTTGGCGCGGCGGTCCTCGGGGTCGACCTCGAAGACATAGCCGTGGTCCTTGGTCATGCCGTTCTGGCCGGCCTTGTCCTCGGTCTCCTCGCAGGTGAGCCAGGTGCCCCAAGGGGTGTTGCCGCCCGCGCAGTTGGTGGAGGTGCCCGCGATGCCGACCCACTCGGCGACCTGGTCGTGGCGGACCTCGACGACGGTGCAGCCGCCGGACGCGGCCGGGTCGTAGACGAGGCCCTCGGTGAGCGGCACGGGGTACTTCCAGTTGGCGCGCGGACCCTTCAGCTCGTGGTTGTTCACGAGGAGGGTGGCGCCTCGGGGACCGTCGAAGGTGGAGGTGCCGTCGTGGTTGGAGGGGGTGAACTCGCCGGACTCCAGCGTGGTCTTCCCGCTGTAGGTGATGACGCGGTACGAGAACCCGGCGGGCAGCGCGAGGAGGCCCTTCGGGTCCGGGATGAGCGGCCCGTAGCCGACCCCGCCGTGCCGGTCCTCCTCGCTGCCGCTCGCGGTCTCGGTGTCGGTGGACGCGAGGGAGTTCGGAGCCGTGGCGAGGGCGCCGACGCTGCCGGCCAGGGCGATGCCGGCACCGGTGAGCGCGGACCGTCTGGCGAAGTCCCTGCGGGTGAACGGCATGCTGTCTCCTGTGAAGGGGAGTGAGTCGGTCGGGGGTGGTGGCGGACGTCGTTGCGCGTACACGGTTCCGTCCGCGCCTGAACACCGGTTGAACGCGGGCCGACTTCGAGGGACGGTGTTCTATGAATCCGCCAAGTACTCCCCTTGGGGCTGCCGCATGCACACCAATGGCAGGCAATGCGGCAGTGATCCCGTCCCGTCGACGGAAGGGTGCGCGGCGGGAGGAGGTGCCCCCGGCTCCCCTCAGCCCCCCTGCTGCGACCGCGCCTTGAACGCCGCCTTCCGGGCCTCCTTCGCCACCTTCTTGTCCGGGTGCAGGCGTCCCATCGCCTCCAGGACCTCCGGGGTGGCGGGGTGGTCCACTCGCCACGCCGTGGTGAAGAAGGCGCCGTGCTGTGCCGCCAGTCCTTCCACCAGGGCCTGGAGTTCCGCCGAGTTGCCCTCGGCCGCCAGCTGGGCGGCGACCGTGTCGATGGTCAGCCAGAAGACCATGGACTCCGGCGGCGCAGGCACGTCCGCCGCGCCGTGCTCGGTGAGCCAGACCCGCGCCAGGCCCCCCAGTTCGGCGTCGTCCAGCACCTCGCGCAACGCCGGTTCGGCCTCCGCGCCGACCAGGGACAGCGCCTGCTGACAGCGCAGCCGGCGCAGTGGCGCTCCGGCGTCCGCGCCGCGCGCCGCAGCGAGCAACTCCCTTGCTGCGGCGAGCGGTTCACGCCGGGCCAGCCATTGCTCCGTCTCGGCCTGCGCCGCCGTCGGCGGGAACACGGAGGTGCCGTCGAGCAACGCGTCCGCGCCCTTGTCCGCCAGCTCCCCCACGGCGGGCGCGGTCATCCCGGCCTCCAGCAGCCGGGCCCGCATCCCGTAGAGACCGAGCGGCGTCAGCCGCACCATCCCGTACCGGCTGACGTCCGTCTCGTCGACGGGAGCCGCGGGCTCCTCGTCGGGGTCGGCCATCAGCGCCTCGTCGACCGGCTGGAATTCGACGAGCCCGATCGGTTCGAGGATCCGGAACTGGTCGTCGAGCCGCATCATCGCGTCCGACACCTGTTCAAGGACGTCGTTGGTGGGTTCACTCATGTCGTCGGGCACGATCATCGACGCGGCGAGGGCGGGCAGCGGCACCGGGCTGTCACCGGGGCCCTCCTCGCCGACCGCCAGCAGATAGAGGTTGCCGAGTACTCCGTCGAGGAAATCGGCCTCCGCCTCGGGGTCCCAGTCGAGGGTGGACAGGTCGACCTGGCCGCTCTCGTCCATGACATCGACCAGGTCGTCGAGATCGGGCACGCTCGCGTCGGCGAGCGCGGCCTCCAGCGCGGTCAGCCACACGCCGAGCACGTCGCCAGGACTGCCGGAGGTCAGGAGCGCGAGGTCGGCGCCCGTGGCGACCGTCCCTTCCTCCTCGTCGACGACCTCGACGAGGCCGGTGTCGACGGCGACCCGCCAGGCCTCGCTCGCGTAGGCGGCGGCGTCCTCGCCGGTCAGCCCGAGGGCCTCGGCCGCGGCGGGCAGCTGTTCCTCGACGAGTTCGCCCCCGGCGCCGACGCGTGTGTCCGGCCCGGCCCAGCGGGCGAGCCGTGCGGCGCGGGAGAGCAGCGGTGTGGCGAGCGCGTCCCGTGCGAGCTCCGCTTCGGAGTGCAGCCGAACCGGCGGCAAGGGGGAGCTGTCTGACATCGGCTGGGTCTCCTTGGGACGTACGTAGTGACCGAGGGGGCGCCCCGAAACACACGCTCAGCGTAGACGGATTTCCACCCATGCCGCCCGGTTCATCTCCTCGCCGGGGGCTGTACATGGCCGAAACCTTGACAACTACCCGGACCACCAAGGAGATTGACGCGCGTAGAAGTCGGCGGACACTTGTTCACCGACGTTCACTGGCGTTCCGCGAGTAGAAGGGCGGGCGTTCAGTGGCGTCCATCGGTGTTCACCGTCCTCTACGCGCGTCGCCACCGCCCTGCCGGTCGCGGTGCCCCACGGTTCCACGCTCCACACTCGTCCCGGCGCCCACGTATGTCCCCGGAGGGATCCCGTTGCCGAGCAAGTCATCCACGCGCCTCGCCGCGCTCACCGTCGCCGCCGTCTGCTCCACCCTGTCCGGAGTGGTGCTGACCACGCCGGCACACGCGGACACCGTGCGCATCCATGACATCCAGGGCACCACCCGCCTGTCGCCGCTCGCGGGCCAGAAGGTCACGGACGTGGCCGGAATCGTCACGGGCGTGCGGACCTACGGCTCGTCGAGGGGGTTCTGGTTCCAGGACCCGAACCCGGACGACAACCCGGCCACCAGTGAGGGCATCTTCGTCTTCACCGGCTCCACCCCGAAGGTCGCCGTCGGCGACTCGGTCACGGTGACGGGCACGGTCTCGGAGTACGTCCCGGGCGGCACCTCGTCCGGAAACCAGTCGGTCACGGAGATCAGCAAGCCGACGGTGACGGTGCTCTCCAGCGGCAACGCCGTTCCGGCGCCGGTCGTCATCGACGCGAAGTCCGTGCCCGCCCAGTACACCCCGGCGGGCGACACGGCCGCGAACGGCTCGATCAACGGCCTGGCCCTGGAACCGGCGACGTACGCCCTGGACTACTACGAGTCCCTGGAAGGCATGAACGTCCAGGTCGCCGACACCCGCGTGGTCACCGCCACCGATCCCTACAGCGAGCTGTGGGTCACGGTGAAGCCGCACGAGCACGCCGACCGCCGCGGCGGCACGGTCTACGGCTCCTACGACTCCCAGAACACCGGCCGGCTGCAGATCCAGTCGCTCGGCCCGACCGCCGACTTCCCGGCCGCGAACGTCGGTGACACGCTCACCGGCACGACCACCGGCCCCCTGGACTACAACCAGTTCGGCGGCTACACCCTCGTCGCGAGCCGGCTCGGCACTCTGAAGAGCGGCGGTCTGCAGCGGGAGACCACCCGTAAGCAGGCGCGCGGCGAGCTGGCCGTGGCGACGTACAACGTGGAGAACCTGGACCCGTCCGACGGCACCTTCGCGGCCCACGCCTCCGCGATCGTGAACAACCTGCAGTCGCCGGACATCGTGTCCCTTGAGGAGATCCAGGACAACAACGGCGCCACGGACGACGGCACCGTCGACGCGAGCCAGACCGTCAACAAGCTGATCGACGCGATCGTCGCGGCGGGCGGCCCCAAGTACGACTGGCGCTCGATCAACCCGGTCAACGACCAGGACGGCGGCCAGCCGGGCGGCAACATCCGCCAGGTCTTCCTCTTCAACCCGGAGCGGGTCTCCTTCACCGACCGCCCGGGCGGCGACTCCACGACCGCCGTCGGCGTCACCAAGGTGCACGGCAAGGCGCAGCTGACGGTCTCCCCGGGCCGTATCGACCCGTCCAGCGACGCCTGGAAGAGCAGCCGCAAGCCGCTCGCCGGGGAGTTCGTCTTCCGCGGCAGGACCGTCTTCGTGATCGCCAACCACCTCACCTCCAAGGGCGGCGACCAGTCGCTGCACTCGCAGTACCAGCCACAGACGCGCAGCTCGGAGACCCAGCGCCACCTCCAGGCGACCGAGGTGAACGCCTTCGTCAAGGACATCCTCGACACCCAGAAGAACGCGGACGTCATCGCGCTCGGCGACATGAACGACTTCGAGTTCTCCGACACCACGAAGATCCTCGAGGGTGACGGCGAGCTGTGGTCCGCGATCAAGTCGCTGCCCAGGAGCGAGCGGTACACGTACGACTACCAGGGCAACAGCCAGGTCCTGGACCAGATCCTGGTCAGCCCGTCGATCCGCCGGGGCTGCGACCTCGACTACGACAGCGTGCACATCAACTCGGAGTTCCACGACCAGATCAGCGACCACGACCCGCAGGTGCTGCGGTTCCGGCCGTAGCTCCCGTACGCGCCGTATCCGGCTCCGGCGACGCATGCCGACGAGCCCGGCCCCTTCGTCCGGGGGGCCGGGCTCGTCCCGTGGTGCGCGAGGGTCAGGCGAACAGTTCGGTCAGCCAGCCCTGCCAGGCGGCCTCGTTGGCCTTCGCGTCGGCATCGGACGCGAAGTCGTGGACGCTGATGCCGACCGGGGCGCCCCAGTGGTTGCGGCCGAAGAAGCGGATGAGCGCGTCGTCGGTGCGCAGCCCGATGAAGTACGGGTTGCGGTAGTCGAGCACGGCGTCGAAGAGCCGGCCCTCCGGCCCGCGCACCTCGACCGTGGTTCCCTCGGCGAGGTCGTCCGCCAGGCCGAGCGCTCGCCCCACGGCGTCGAACGCGTCGGCCGCCGTGGACGCCTCGGGGCCGTTGAAGGTCGCGAAGGTGACCGGGCGGGGCGCGAAGTGGGTCAGGTATTCGCGCAGGGTGTGCAGGTAGAAGTCGGTGTGCTTGTTGGCGCCGTCGTACTGATTGTCCCAGTCCTCGACGAAGATCCCGCTGTGCACGTACCGCACCCAGGCGCGTCGGCCGCCTTCGCGCGGCTCGATGGTGTGGTCGAGCTGGTTGAGGGTCTGCTGGGAGATGCCCTCGACGTCTGCGACGCGGTTGGTGTAGCGGTGCGGCGGTTCCCAGGCGGTGATCGTGGATCCGAAGGGGCCCCGGCCGCCCTCCTTCGGCTCGGGGGCGTCCATCGGCCACAGCCAGCCGCCGGTGCCGGCGGTGATGGCCTCCCACACCTCCTCGGGCGTGGCGTCGACCTCGAACTCCCGGGCGATCTCGAATTCCTTGGACATTTTGGGCTCCTGCGCGTCAAGTGGGGTGTCGTGTCAGTCGGTCAGCTCGGCGGCTGGGGCCTCGACGGCCCGGGGTTCGGCGGCTTCGGGCTCAGGGGCCCGGATTTCGGCGGCTTGTGGTTCGGCGGTCTGCGGTTCGGTGGTCTGTGGTTCGGTGGCCCGTCCTTGGGCAGCGTCCGGCTTGACCGTGGGATGGACGGCGACGACGATCCGATGGTCGCGGCCGCCCTCGGCATCCGGGGCGTCGTACTTGCGGATCAGGGCGCTGACGCCCGCCGTGAGCTCCTGGATGAAGGCGGCCCGGTCGGCGGCCGAGGCGAAGCGGACCTCGCCGTCGAGCGCGTAGGTCGCAAGCCGTTTCTGGGCCTTGGTCGCGCCGGTGATCAGCGAGCCGACGTCCCGGACGAGCCGGGCGCCGAGGGCGAGCAGCCACCGCGCCGAGAGCTGGTCGCGGAAGCGGTCGGGGTCCGGCTGTACGGAGGCCAGGGCGAGCGGACTGATCACGTACGACGCGGCGGTGGCTCGCATCAGCCGCTCGGTGACATTGCCCTTGCGGCGCTCGCCGGCCAGCTCGACCAGGCCGTGCCGCTCCAGGGCCTTCAGGTGGTAGTTCACCTTCTGCCGGGGCAGCCCGACCTTGCCGGCCAGCATGGCGGCCGAGGCGGGCCCGGCGGCCAGCTCGGCGAGCAGCCGGGCCCTTATGGGGTCCAACGAGACGGCTGCGGCCTCGGCGTCCTCGATCACGGTCACGTCCAACATGGCTCCACCCTCCCACCGAAAACTTTTTTTGTCCAGGAGGGTAGAGTTTTCGGTGAGAGGGCTTGCCGGAGGAGATGACGTGAGTGATCAGATGCGCGGGGGGGGGGGGGGGGCCGCGCCGGGCGGGGCGCGCCCCCCCCCCGAACCCGCACCCCCCTCCTCAGGGGGAACGCCCACTAGCCCCCCCCCCCGCGCTGATGCG
>NZ_JBEOZU010000027.1:84505-111625 GCF_040298185.1 Streptomyces sp. NPDC001634
TAATATTTTTTCGTCGTGGGGTGTTGTTTTTAGGGTCTGTGGGCTCGCCGAAGCAGATCACTTTGTTGTACATCGGGGCGCCGCGGGCGGACCGCCTGTCCCTGCGGTCCGCCCGCCCCCGAATTCCGCCCGACCCTGAGGTCTGTCTCCCCCGAATTCCGCCCGACCCTGAGGTCTGTCTCCCCCGAATTCCGCCCGGCCGTGAGGTCTGTCTGCCCCCGAGGCCCGTCTACCCCTGCGGCCCGCGTTCCTCCAGCCGGGCCAACTGGGTCTGGAACCAGTCGAGTCGGGCCTGGAGCAGGGCCGCTTCGGCGACCAGCTCGGAGACCCCGAGGCCGGCGGCCGGATTCGCGGCGCCCTGTCCGGCCTGTACCCGCAGCCCCTCCCCCGCCAGCCGAGCGAAGGCGGCGAGCGACAGGGACGTACGGCCGCGCAGGCATCCCGCGCACATCGCCTGGAGCGCCCGCCAGCCGGGGCGGCCCCAGCCGGCGTCGGCCAGCGCCACGGCCACCGCACCGCACGCGCACGCGCACGCGCCGACCGTCATGGTCCGCACCCGCTGGCGCGCGTACCGGAAGCCCCGCTCGAAGCGGATGTACGAGCCGAGGACGGAGACCTCGAGCAGCACCGCCGCCCGGTGCTCCGCGGTGCACAGCAGCGCCTCGGCCTCCGTACGGTCGTGCACACAGTGGAAGCCGCAGTCGCAGCGGCGGTGCGGCGCGCGGTGCCGCAGCCCGTAGACGCACCGGGCCTCGTCGAGAACCCCGTACGGCAGCGCGCCTCCGAGCGACACACCGGTGAACCCGGCACGGGTGCCGTCCTGGCACAGCACCGGGTGGGCGATCTTGTATCCGGTCGGCGGCTCCGTCGGGCGTTCCTCGGGGAGCCGCAGCCTCATCGCGCGACCGGGACCTCTTCGGGAGCGGGCGCCTCCTGCTCCTCGACAGCCTCGGTGACCTGGAGGCCGGTCTCTTCCTCGGGAGCCTCCGGGCGTTCCTCCGCGACCCCGGTGGCGAGTGCCCTGCCCAGCTTCATGACGCCTCCCGCTGTTGGTTACCGTCCCGGCCATGGTGACCCAAGAAACCCGTTTTGGCACCAGTACCCGATCCTCCGCGCCCCCTCACAGCGCCCCGAGCGCCTCCGCCACCGCGTCCCTGACCTCCTTCTCGGACGGCGCCCGACGCCCCTGGGCCGCGGCCATCCCGGCGAGCGAGGCCATCGGGACTCCGGGCAGCCCGCAGGCGGTGAACTTGGTGAACTCCGCCAGGTCGGAGGTGATGTTGAGGGCGAAACCGTGGCCGGTGACCCGCCGCGATGGACGATGTCGGCGGAGCCGCGTTCCCGCAGGTCGCTGACGAGATATCCGATGAGTCGGCGGGGGCCGTGGTAGGTCGCCTGGCCACCGCGGTCCGCCTCGACCAGCGGGATCGGCGAGTCCACCGGGAGCTCCGCGGATGGGTGCGCGAGCCGTAGGTGATCACGGGCGGATGGCCGAGCAGTGCCGCATATCACCCATGCCGCAGCATTCCTAACCAATACTCGGTAGAAGAATTAAGTAGAGCTTCACGATCGCTCTGCCGAGACTACTCCTATGACGACACCTGACCTTCCCTCGCCTCCCTTCGGCCGCGCCCTGTGCGCGATGATCACGCCCTTCGCCGAGGGGGGCGCACTCGACCTCGACGGGGCGCAGCAGCTCGCCGGCCGGCTCGTGGCCGAGGGCTGCGACGGCCTGGTGCTCTCCGGCACCACGGGTGAGTCGCCGACCACGACCGACGCCGAGAAGGCCGAGCTGGTGCGCGCGGTGCGCGAGGCGGTCGGCGCTCGGGCGACGATCGTGGCGGGCGTCGGCACATCGGACACGCGGCACACCGTGGAGCTGGCGCTGGCGGCCGAAAAGGCGGGCGCGGACGGCCTGTTGGTGGTCACGCCGTACTACAGCAGGCCCCCGCAGGACGCGGTCGAGGCCCACTTCCGCGAGATCGCCGACGCCTCCGGGCTGCCTCTCATGCTGTACGACATCCCGGGCCGTACGGGCACCCGCATCGAGCCCGAGACGATGATCCGGCTCGCGGGGCATCCACGGATCGTGGCGGTCAAGGACTGCTCGTACGACCTCCTCGGCACCCAGAAGGTGCTGGCCCGCACGGAACTCGCGTACTACGCGGGCTGTGACGAGCAGGTGCTCGCCCTGTACGCGGTCGGCGGGGCCGGATACGTCAGCACCGTCGCGAACGTGGCGCCACGTCAGTTCCGGGCGATCCTGGACGCCTTCGACGCGTGCCGGACTTCCGAGGCGGCCCGTCTTCAGCAACGGACCCTGCCGCTGGTCGAGTTGATGATGGCCTCCGGGCTGCCCGGCACGGTCACGGCGAAGGGGCTGCTCGGCCGCCTCGGCCTGCCGTCCGGAACGGTCCGTCCGCCGCTGCGGCCCGCCGGCCGGGAGACGGTCGACGGGTTGCTGGCGGAGTACGAGCGGCTCGTGGCCGCCTGAGACCCGCGGGGCCGGCGCGAGGCGAAGACGGACCTCGCGTCGGCGCCACCTCAGCTGCCGGCGGTGGAGGATCCTTTCGCCCGGGCGGGCCGGGCGCCCCGCCCCCGTGACCCTAGTGACGCCTGCACCCCTGTGCGGCTGTGCCTGCGCGGTGCAGAAAAATCTTCGTCGCCCGGCCGTCACCCCCTGCCGTACGTTGACGTTGTGAGCCGACCGCTGCTGTACCTCGATGTCGACGGCCCCCTCAACCCGTACGCCGCCAAGCCGGAGCGCAGGCCCGACGGCTATACGACGATCCGGGTGGCCCTCCACCCCGGGCGTGCCCTGCGGGTTTGGCTCCACCCCGGCCACGGTGAGGCGCTGCTCGGCCTCGGCTACGAGCTGTGCTGGGCGACCACGTGGATGGACGCGGCGAACCGCTGGATCGGCCCGGTCATAGGGCTCCCGGAGCTCCCGTACGTCGACTTCGGCACCGGCCTGTTCGCCTGGCGTCCCGACGGGGTGCACTGGAAGACCGAGGCGATCGTGGCGCACGCGGAGGGCCGCCCGTTCGCCTGGGTGGACGACGAACAGAGCCCGCTGGACGAGGCGTATGTCGCCACCCACCATCCCGGTCCGGCCCTTCTGCACCATGTCAATCCACGGCTCGGGCTGCGGGAGGACGACTTCGCGGCCCTGGCAAAGTTCGCGGCGACCACGGCGGGCTAGCCCTGCAGGCCGGGTGCCCCCGTCGGAGGCACCCGGCGCCGGAGCGGCTCGGTTGGTCAGTTGTGGCTGTGCAGGATCTCGTTCAGACCGCCCCAGACCGCGTTGTTCGGGCGGGCCTCGACCGCGCCCGTGACCGAGTTGCGGCGGAAGAGGATGTTCGAGGCGCCGGAGAGCTCGCGGGCCTTGACGATCTGGCCGTCGGGCATGGTGACCCGGGTGCCGGCGGTGACGTACAGGCCGGCCTCGACCACGCACTCGTCACCGAGGGCGATGCCGACTCCCGCCTCCGCGCCGATCAGGCAGCGCTCGCCGATGGAGATGATCACGTTGCCGCCGCCGGAGAGCGTGCCCATGGTGGAGGCGCCGCCGCCGATGTCCGAGCCGTCGCCGACCACGACGCCCGCGGAGATGCGGCCCTCGACCATCGAGGTGCCGAGTGTGCCGGCGTTGAAGTTCACGAAGCCCTCGTGCATGACCGTGGTGCCCTCGGCGAGGTGCGCGCCCAGTCGCACCCGGTCCGCGTCGGCGATGCGCACACCCTTGGGGGCGACGTAGTCCGTCATCCGCGGGAACTTGTCGATCGAGGTCACCTGGAGGTGCAGTCCCTCGGCGCGGGCGTTCAGGCGCACCTTCTCGAGGTCGTCGACGGCGACCGGGCCGAGCGAGGTCCAGGCGACGTTGGCGAGGAAACCGAACATGCCGTCCAGGCTCTGGCCGTGCGGCTTGACCAGGCGGTGCGAGAGCAGGTGCAGACGCAGGTAGACGTCGTGCGCGTCGATCGGCTTCTCGTCGAGCGAGGCGATGACCGTGCGGACCGCGACCACCTCGACGCCCCGGCGGGCGTCCGTGCCGATCGCCTTCGTGGCGCCTTCGCCGAGCAGTTCCAGGGCCCGCTCGGCGGACAGCCGCTCGGTGCCGGCCGGGCCGGGCTCGGCGGTGAGTTCGGGCGCGGGGAACCAGGTGTCGAGAACGGTGCCGTCGGCGGCGATCGTGGCGAGGCCTGCGGCCACGGCACCGGTGGTACGAGGAGCAGTCGTGTCGGTCATAGGGGAAACCTAACGTGGCGCGTGGCCCGCGGGCGAACCGTGTCTCACCTGCCGGGCTCTGTGACGCGGCACCCGGTGCTGACCTGGCCGTCGGCCGGGGCTGCCACCCCCCGACCCCCGCCTCGGCCCGAACGGCCTCGTCGTCGATCGCCGAACGGGCTGAGCGGTGCCGACCTGCGCTACAGAGCGTCCCCCTGCATCACGCGCCCGAGCATCTCCCTCGCGTACCCCTCGTCATACGGCACCCCTGTCAGCAGCACCTGCAGACAGATCCCGTCCATCAGCGCGAGCAGCGCCCGCGCCGTGACCGGATCGGTGCGCCGGGACAGCCGCTCGGCGGTCTCCTCGGTCCACTCGGCGGCGACGGGGCGCAGGGCGGGCCGCCGCAGGGCCGCGAGATAGAGCTCGTACTCCAGCTCGATGCCCGTGCGGTCCCCGCCCAGCCATTCCCCGAGGGCCCGGGCGAGGTCCGCGGCGAGGTCGCCCTCCGTGCCCTCCAGCAGGCCGCTTTCGGCGAACACCTTGGCGAAACCCTCGTTCGCCTGCCGCAGCGCGGCGACCATCAGCTCGTCGAGGGTCTTGAAGTGGTACGTCGTGGAGCCGAGCGGCACATCCGCCTCGGCGGCGACGGAGCGGTGGCTCAGTCCGGCGATGCCCTTCTCGCCGACGACCCGGATCGCCGCGTCGATGATCCGCTGCCGCCGCTCGGGGTCGTAGCGCCGGGGCATCAGTGCGCGCCTCCCAGGTTCAGGAGCACCACTCCGCCGACGATCAGCGCGATCCCGGCGATCTTCATAGAGCTCAGCCCCTCACCGAAGAGCACCAGCCCGATCGCCGCGACGGTCGCCGTGCCGACGCCGGACCAGATCGCGTAGGCGGTGCCGATCGACATGGCCTTGAGGACCTGCGCGAGCAGCACGAAGGAGACGATGTAGCCGAGGAGGGTCACCAGCGAGGGCAGCAGCCGGCTGAAGCCGTCGCTGTACTTCATGGCGGTCGTGGCGACCACTTCGGCACCGATGGCCGCGGCGAGGAGGGCGTATCCCATACGTACGAGTGTACACATCGATGCGTACGACCGTACACAAGCCTCGGCCCGCACAGCCGGGCTCGTTGCTGTGCCGGGTGAGGGATACGGCCAACACGGCCTCACAGGGCACGATTTGGGCGGGCGTCAACCGCTGTCGCCGACCGCTTGCGAGGGAGACCGACCGGGAGGGGGTATGAGTCCGCGGGGGCGGCCGGGCGGTACAGAAACCGCTCACTCAAACGGGTGCTGGAAGCCCTCCGTGTCCACTACTGTTTCACCGATCAACCACACGGCGTCCACGACCGCCGCCGTTGCGTGCGCCCGTGCCCCGGATGGTCCCTGTCTTTCCGGTTGCTCCCCCCGCTCCATTCCCCCCGATCCCCCGTTCCCCCATGACCATTTGACGATTCCGTGTACGCCTTGCGGCGGCACTGAAGGAACCCATGTCAGAAACCAACCCCCCTCCCACCCCGGACCCGTCCCTCCTCCCCTCCCCCGTGTGGGAGACAGGTGAGGCTCCGGGCGAGGCCCGGACGCCCGGAACCCGAAGACTCTGGGTGGCCGGCCTGCTCGCCGTCGCCGTCTTCTCCACCAGCGCGATAGCGATCTCCTTGCTGGACAAGGCACATGACATACCGTCACCCCACACCGCGAAGGACACCGCGGCCGGGCCGGGGCCGGACGCGCCCGATCTCACGCTGCCCGTCGCCCCCGTCGCGGCGCCCAGCGGGAAGAGTGGCATGGCCTCCGCCCAGTCGACGGAGACGGCCACAGGCAGCTCGCCCTCGGCGCAGTCCGGGATGCAGACGGCCGGTTCCGAGCCGTCCGCCCACCCGTCAGGCGCCTCCGCCCACAAGCCCACCAAGTCCACGCCCTCCGACACCTGGAGGTCCGTGCGGTCGGTCAACTACCCGGACCGCTACTGGCACGTGAGCGGCGACTATGTGAAGCTCGACGCGATCGGCTCGTCCGCCGCCCAGCAGGACGCCACCTTCAAGCTGGTCAAGGGCCTGGCCGACGACTCCTGTTACTCGTTCGCCACGGCCGACGGCACCTATCTGCGCCACCGCAGCTTCCTGCTGCGCGCCGAGCCCGACGACGGTTCCGCGCTGTTCAAGCAGGACGCCACGTTCTGTCCGCGCCCGTCATCGTACTCCGGCGCGGTCATGCTGGAGTCGGTCAACTACCCCGGCCGCTTCCTGCGCCACCAGAACTTCCGGCTCAAGCTGGACCCGTACCAATACTCCGACCTGTACCAGGCGGACTCGGCGTTCCGGCTGGTGGACGGACTGGCCTGAGCAAAGGAAAACGGCGACGCCCGATGGGCGTCGCCGTTCTCATTTCCCGGCCTCTTCAGCCGGTGGGTCTCAGACGTTGAACCCGAGCGCCCGAAGCTGCTCGCGGCCATCGTCCGTGATCTTGTCGGGACCCCACGGCGGCATCCAGACCCAGTTGATCCGCAGCTCGCCCACGAGACCGTCCGTGGCGGACTTGGCCTGGTCCTCGATGACGTCCGTCAGCGGGCAGGCCGCCGAGGTCAGGGTCATGTCGACGGTGGCGATGTTCGCCGTCTCGTCGATGTGGATGCCGTAGATCAGACCCAGGTTGACGACGTCGATTCCCAGCTCGGGGTCGACGACGTCCATCAGGGCCTCGCGGAGTTCCTCCTCCGAGACCGGCTTCATCTCCACGGTGTCGCTCATGCCGTCTTCCTTTCGGCGTCGGCTCCGACCAGCGCCTGGGCCGTCGCGTCCTTCCACGCCATCCAGCTCAGGAGGGCGCACTTCACCCGCGCCGGGTACTTGGAGACACCCGCGAACGCGACCGCGTCCTCCAGGATGTCCTCCATCGCGTCGTCGGGCTCGATCCGGCCCTTGGACTGCATCAGCTCCAGGAAGGTCTCCTGGATCTTCTGCGCCTCGGCCAGTTCCTTGCCGACGAGGAGTTCGTTCAGTACGGAGGCCGAGGCCTGGCTGATGGAGCAGCCCTGGCCCTCGTACGAGACGTCCTTGATCGTCGTTCCGTCGTACTTCACGCGAAGGGTGATCTCGTCGCCGCACGTCGGGTTCACGTGGTGTACCTCGGCGTCGCCATCCCTCAGACCACGCCCGTGCGGGTTCTTGTAGTGGTCCAGGATGACTTCCTGGTACATCGAATCCAGCTTCACGGTTTCAGCACGCCCTTCAGCCGAAGAAGTTCCGTACGTGCTCCAGTCCGTCGACCAGAGCGTCGATCTCGGCCGGCGTGGAGTACAGATAGAACGACGCTCGCGTGGTCGCAGGAATTCCGTAGCGGAGGCAGACCGGGCGGGCGCAGTGGTGGCCGACCCGGACCGCTATGCCCTGCTCGTCGAGGACCTGGCCCACATCGTGCGGGTGGATGTCGCCGAGGGTGAAGGAGATCGCCGCGCCCCGGTCCTCGGCCGTTGTCGGGCCGATGATCCTCAGGTCGGGGACCTCGCCGAGCCGCTTCACCGCGTACTCGGTCAGGGCGTGCTCGTGGGCGAGGATCTTGTCCATGCCGATCGAGGTCAGGTAGTCGATGGCCGCACCGAGACCGACCGCCTGCGCGATCGGCGGGGTGCCCGCCTCGAACTTGTGGGGCGCCGGGGCGTAGGTCGAGGAGTGCATCGACACGGTCTCGATCATCTCGCCGCCGCCCAGGAACGGAGGCAGGTCCTCCAGCAGCTCCTGGCGGCCCCACAGCACGCCGATGCCCGTCGGGCCGCACATCTTGTGACCGGTGAAGGCCACGAAGTCGGCCTGCAGCGCCTGCACGTCCAGCGGCATGTGCGGCGCCGCCTGCGAGGCGTCGATGCACACCAGCGCACCGACTTCCTGCGCACGGCGGACTATCGCCTCGACCGGGTTGACCGTGCCCAGAATGTTGGACACCAGCACAAAGGAGACGATCTTCGTCTTCTCCGTGATGATCTCGTCGATGTTGGACAGGTCCAGGCGGCCGTCGTCCGTGAGCCCGAACCACTTCAGCTTCGCGCCGGTGCGCTGCGCGAGCAGCTGCCAAGGAACGATGTTGGAGTGGTGCTCCATCTCCGTGATGACGATCTCGGTCTCGTGGTCCACCCGGTAGGGCTCCTCGGCCCAGCCGAGCATGTTCGCCACGAGGTTGAGCGACTCGGAGGCGTTCTTGGTGAAGATCACCTCGTCGCGGCTCGGCGCGTTGATGAACTCGGCGACCTTGTCGCGCGCGCCCTCGTACAGCGCCGTGGCCTCCTCGGCGAGCACATGCACACCGCGGTGGACGTTGGCGTTGTAGCGCTCGTAGTACTCGCTCAGGACGTCCAGCACCTGGCGCGGCTTCTGCGAGGTCGCCGCGTTGTCCAGGTACACGAGCTTCTTGCCGTCGTGGACCAGCCGGTCCAGGACGGGGAAGTCCTTACGGATCGCCTCGGTGTCGAGGAGGCCCGGCAGCTGTGTCACGCGGATACGCCACCCTTCGTGTATGCCTCGTAGCCCTCGTCCTCCAGCTTGTCGGCGAGCTCGGCGCCGCCGGACTCGACGATCCGGCCGCCGGAGAAGACATGGACGTAGTCGGGCTTGATGTAGCGCAGGATGCGCGTGTAGTGCGTGATCAGCAGGGTGCCGACCTCGCCCGTCTCACGGACCCGGTTGACGCCCTCGGAGACGATGCGGAGCGCGTCGACGTCCAGGCCGGAGTCCGTCTCGTCGAGGATCGCGACCTTCGGCTTGAGCAGCTCCAGCTGAAGGATCTCGTGGCGCTTCTTCTCACCGCCGGAGAAGCCCTCGTTCACGTTGCGCTCGGCGAAGGACGGGTCCATGTTGAGGCGCTCCATGGCCTCCTTGACCTCCTTCACCCAGGTGCGCAGCTTGGGCGCCTCGCCACGGATCGCGGTGGCGGAGGAGCGCAGGAAGTTGCTCACCGACACACCCGGGACCTCGACCGGGTACTGCATCGCCAGGAACAGGCCCGCGCGGGCGCGCTCGTCGACGGACATCTCCAGGACGTCCTCGCCGTCGAGCAGCACGGTGCCCTCGGTGATCGTGTACTTCGGGTGCCCCGCGAGCGAGTAGGCGAGGGTCGACTTGCCCGAGCCGTTGGGGCCCATGATGGCGTGCGTCTCGCCCTGCTTCACGGTGAGGTCGACGCCCTTGAGGATCTCCTTCGTGGCGTTGTCGGCCTCGACGGTGACGTGCAGGTCTCGGATTTCAAGCGTTGCCATGGGTGCCTCAGGACTCCTGGGTGAGGGAGACGAGCACGTCGTCCCCTTCGATCTTTACGGGGTATACGGGGACGGGGCGCGTCGCGGGGAGGCCGGACGGCTTGCCGGTGCGGAGGTCGAAGCTGGAGCCGTGCAGCCAGCACTCGATCTGGCAGTCCTCCACCTCGCCCTCGGAGAGCGAGACGTTCGCGTGGGAGCAGATGTCGTAGATCGCGAACACCTCGCCCTCGGTCTTCACGACCGAGACCGGCGTGCCGTCGAGTTCCACCCGCTTCGGAGTGTCCTCCTCCAGCTCGCTCAGCCCACAGACGCGTACGAAGGTGGTCATGCGACCGACGCCTCCAGCTCCTCTTCGATCTTGGCGATCAGGCGCTCCTCGATGTCCGCGACACCGATCTGCTGGACCAGCCCGGCGAAGAAGCCGCGGACCACCAGACGGCGGGCCTCGTGCTCCGGGATACCGCGGGCCATCAGGTAGAAGAGCTGCTCGTCGTCGAAGCGGCCGGTGGCGGAGGCGTGGCCGGCGCCGACGATCTCGCCGGTCTCGATCTCCAGGTTCGGCACCGAGTCGACGCGGGCGCCGTCCGTCAGGACGAGGTTGCGGTTCATCTCGTACGTGTCCGTGCCCTCGGCCTTGGCCTCGATCAGCACGTCACCGATCCACACGGCGTGCGCGTCGTCGCCCTGGAGCGCGCCCTTGTAGACGACGTTCGACTTGCAGTGCGGGGTGTTGTGGGTGACCAGGAGGCGGTGCTCCTGATGCTGGCCGGCGTCGGTGAAGTACAGGCCGAACAGCTCGGCCTCGCCGCCCGGGCCCGTGTAGGTGACGCGCGGGTGCAGCCGGACGACGTCACCGCCGAAGGTGACGACGACCGACTTGAAGGACGCGTCACGCCCGACCAGGGCGTTGTGCTGGGCCACGTGCACGGCCTTGTCGTCCCAGTCCTGGACCGAGACGACGGTCAGCTTGGCGCCGTCGCCCAGGATGTAGTCGACGTTGGCGGCGAGCACCGCGTCACCCGTGTGGTCGATGACGACGACGGCCTCGGCAAAGGCACCGAGCTCGATGACCTGGTGGCCGTAGGCGACCCCGCCCTCGCCGTGCACGGCGATGCGGATCGGCTCGGTGAGCACCGTCTCCTTGGGGACGGTGACCACACCGGCCTGCTCGAACGCCGAGTACGCCTGGGCAGCCACGCGGTCCACCGGGGTGCCCGCCCTGCCGAGCCGCGCGTCGTCGCGGCCGACGGTCTCGACGGTGACGCCCTCGGGAGCCTCGACGGCGACCTTCACGCCCGCGCCGTTCGCGACGGCGGTGCCGTCGTGCAGACCGCGCAGACGCTCCAGCGGCGTGAACCGCCACTCCTCCTCGCGGCCGTGCGGGACCGGGAAGTCGGCCACGTCGAAGGACGGCGGCGCGCTCATGCGCGTGGCGACGGTCGACTCGGCGGCCACCGCGATCTGGCCGGCGGTCGTCGAGCCGACCGGGATGTTCTGGGCCTCAGCCATGGCTGTCGTACTGCTCGCTTTCTTACGGTTGCGATCCTCGGCCCGCTGTCAGCGGGCCGCCAGCTGCTTCTTCGGGCGGCGCGTCAGCCGACCGCACCCTCCATCTGCAGCTCGATCAGCCGGTTGAGCTCCAGCGCGTACTCCATCGGCAGCTCCTTGGCGATCGGCTCGACGAAGCCGCGCACGATCATCGCCATCGCCTCGAACTCGGAGAGACCGCGGCTCATCAGGTAGAAGAGCTGGTCCTCGGAGACCTTGGAGACGGTCGCCTCGTGGCCCATGGACACGTCGTCCTCGCGGACGTCCACGTAGGGGTACGTGTCGGAACGGGAGATGGTGTCGACGAGCAGGGCGTCACAGAGCACGTTGGACTTGGAGCCCGCGGCGCCCTCGCCGATCTCGACCAGGCCGCGGTACGAGGTACGGCCGCCGCCTCGCGCCACCGACTTCGAGACGATGTTGGACGAGGTGTTCGGCGCCATGTGGACCATCTTGGAACCGGCGTCCTGGTGCTGGCCCTCGCCCGCGAAGGCGATGGAGAGGGTCTCGCCCTTGGCGTGCTCGCCCATCAGGTAGACGGCCGGGTACTTCATCGTCACCTTGGAGCCGATGTTGCCGTCGATCCACTCCATGGTCGCGCCCTCGTAGGCCACGGCGCGCTTGGTGACCAGGTTGTAGACGTTGTTCGACCAGTTCTGGATGGTCGTGTAGCGGCAGCGGGCGTTCTTCTTGACGATGATCTCGACGACCGCGGAGTGCAGCGAGTCCGACTTGTAGATCGGGGCCGTACAACCCTCGACGTAGTGCACGTAGGCACCCTCGTCGACGATGATCAGGGTCCGCTCGAACTGGCCCATGTTCTCCGTGTTGATGCGGAAGTAGGCCTGGAGCGGGATCTCCACGTGCACGCCCGGCGGCACGTAGATGAAGGAGCCGCCGGACCACACGGCGGTGTTCAGCGACGCGAACTTGTTGTCACCGGCGGGGATGACGGTCCCGAAGTACTCCTTGAAGAGCTCCGGGTGCTCCTTCAGCGCCGTGTCGGTGTCCAGGAAGATGACGCCCTGCTCCTCCAGGTCCTCGCGGATCTGGTGGTAGACGACCTCCGACTCGTACTGGGCCGCGACACCGGCGACGAGGCGCTGCTTCTCCGCCTCCGGGATGCCGAGCTTGTCGTAGGTGTTCTTGATGTCCTCGGGCAGGTCCTCCCAGGACTCCGCCTGCTTCTCCGTGGAGCGCACAAAGTACTTGATGTTGTCGAAGTCGATGCCCGACAGGTCCGAGCCCCAGTTCGGCATGGGCTTCTTGTCGAAGAGCCTCAGACCTTTGAGGCGCAGCTTGGTCATCCACTCCGGCTCGGACTTCTTCGCCGAAATGTCACGGACGACCTCTTCGCTCAGACCGCGCTTTGCCGCGGCACCGGCCTCGTCGGAGTCGGCCCAGCCGTATTCGTACTTGCCCAGGCCCTCGAGTTCGGGGTGGGCAGTCTCCGTGGGGAGAGTCATGCGGGGTTCCTCCCGGCCGTGCTGGCAGATGCGTTGTGGGTGGTCGTGGTCTTGGAAGGCTTTGAAGCTTGTGACGCTTTGGGGATGAACGTCGTGCAGACGCCGTCGCCGTGCGCGATCGTCGCCAGTCGCTGGACGTGTGTGCCGAGCAACTGGGAGAAGATCTCCGTCTCGGCCTCGCACAGCTGCGGGAACTGTTCCGCGACATGGGCGACCGGGCAGTGGTGCTGGCAGAGCTGCTCGCCGACCGGTGCGCTGCGCGCCGTAGCAGCGTACCCGTCCACGCTCAAGGCCTTGGCCAGCGCTTCGGTCCGGTGATCGGGATCCGCGGCCTCGATCGCCTTGCGGTACGCCCCGGCCTGCGCGGCGATCCGGGCGCGGGCGAAGGCGGCGACCGCCGCTTCCCCGCCCTCGCGCTCGGCGATCCAGCGCAGCGCGTCCGCGGCGAGCTTGTCGTACGACTGGTCGAAGGCGTCACGGCCGCAGTCGGTGAGCGCGAAGACCTTGGCGGGGCGACCGCGCGTACGCGCCCCGTACACACGCTGCTCACGGGCCTCGACGACATCGTCGGCGACCAGTGCGTCCAGATGCCGCCGTACGGCCGCCTGGGTCAGTCCCAGCCGTCCGGCGAGCTCGGCGACGGTCGACGGGCCGTGGTCCAGGATGGACCGCGCGACCCGGTTGCGCGTGGAGCGCTCCCCGGTCGCGAGCTCCTCCTGAGGGGGCCCCATGGGGGTCTCCCGAGCCTCGCCGACGTTTTTCACAACGCCATTGTTGCGTAATTCCTCAAAGACTGACAAGCGCCGCCCTGACGCCCCGGCGGTGCCGTACATCACTTAGGCATACCTAAGCCGACCTGCGGGAACGATCTTTGATCGATCAAATCGGTGGCGCCGCACAGGGTGCTCCGGAAGGCTGCCGCACTATGCCGATACCGCCTCCGACCGGCCCTCTTGTCACCCGGGACTCACTCGCCGCACAGCTGCGCGCGCTCGGCGTCGAGCCCGGCGAGACGCTCCTCGTGCACTCCTCGCTCAGCTCGCTCGGCTGGGTGTGCGGAGGGCCCGTCGCCGTCGTCCAGGGGTTGCTCGACGCACTCGGTCCGGGCGGCACGCTGGTGGTCCCCACCCAGTCCGGCGACCTTTCGGACCCGTCGGTGTGGAGCAATCCGCCGGTGCCCGAGGAGTGGTGGGAGACGATCCGGGCCACCATGCCCGCGTACGACCCGCTCGTCACCCCCTCGCGCGGCGTCGGCGTGATACCGGAGACCGTCCGCACATGGCCGGGCGCCCTGCGCAGCGCGCACCCTCCCCCAAGCTCTCGGCTTCGCTCGAGCAGGGGGGACCCCCATCGTCGTTCGCGGCCGTCGGTCCGCGCGCCGCACAGATCGTCGAGGGACACGCGCCCGACTGCCGTCTCGGCGAGCGAAGTCCGCTGGCCAGGCTGGAGGCGCTCGGCGCCCGGGTGCTGTTGCTCGGCGCGGGCTACGACACGTGCACGAGCTTTCATCTGGCCGAGTACCGGATCCCTTCGCCCATGGTCCGGGTGGGGCGGCCCGGACCGGCCGGGTGGGAGGTGCTGACCGAGGTGTCGATCACCTCGGAGCGGTTCGACGAACTCGGTCATGACTTCGAGCGGGACCGTGCCGTCGCACGGGGAAAGGTGGGCGCGGCCGACGTACGTCTGTTCCCCGTGGCGGATGCCGTTGCCTATGCGGAACGGTGGCTGCCGCTGCACCGGCCGCGCGAGGAGGGAGTTTCGGCCATGTGACCATGTGGTCCCGGTCGCATGCGCGGGAGGTCCCGGACCCGCCAGCCGGAGCCACGGGAGGCCTCCTTAGACTTGGCGCTCATGCGAACTGAGCCGGTCCTCCAGGTCCACTCCCTGGTGAAGCGGTACGGCACGAAGACCGCGGTGGACGGCCTCGACCTGGTGGCCCGGGCGGGTGTCACCGCCGTACTCGGCCCCAACGGGGCGGGCAAGACAACCACGGTCGAGACCTGCGAGGGGTACCGGAGGCCGGACTCCGGCACGGTGCGCGTCCTGGGCCTCGACCCGGTCCGCGAAGCCTCCGCGCTGCGCCCCCGCATAGGGGTGATGCTCCAGTCCGGCGGCGTCTACTCGGGCGCCCGCGCCGACGAAATGCTCCGCCACGTGGCCAGGCTGCACGCGCACCCGCTGGACGCGGACACCCTGATGGAGCGGCTGGGTCTGGGCAGCTGCGGACGGACGCCGTACCGGCGGCTGTCGGGCGGCCAGCAGCAGCGGCTCGCGCTCGCCATGGCCGTCGTCGGCCGCCCGGACCTCGTCTTCCTGGACGAGCCGACCGCGGGCCTCGACCCCCAGGCCCGCCGGGCCACCTGGGACCTGGTCCGCGATCTGCGCTCCGACGGTGTGTCCGTGATCCTGACCACCCACTACATGGACGAGGCCGAGCAGCTCGCCGACGACGTCGCGATCATCGACGCGGGCCGGGTCGTCGCACAGGGCTCCCCGGAGGAGCTGTGCCGCGGCGGCGCCGAGAACACACTGCGCTTCACGGGCCGGCCGGGCCTCGACGTGGGATCCCTGCTGAAGGCGCTCCCGGCGGACTGCTCGGCGGCGGAGCTGACACCGGGCGCGTACCGCGTCGCCGGCAAGGTCGACCCGCAATTGCTCGCGACGGTCACCTCCTGGTGCGCACAGCACGGTGTGATGCCGGAGAAGATCTCCGTCGAACGGCACACCCTCGAAGACGTCTTTCTTGAGCTCACGGGCAAGGAGTTGCGCTCATGATTCCGGCACGCACCGCTCTTGAGGAGCTGCGCTCGTGACCGCCGTCGGTACCTACGCGCCGAAGCCCGGCGCCGCCCCCCTGCCGCGCATGATCGCGGCGCAGGCCGCACTCGAGACGCGGATGCTGCTGCGCAATGGCGAGCAGCTTCTGCTGACGGTTGTCATTCCGACGCTGCTGCTGGTCCTCTTCAGCTCCGTCGACATCGTCGACACCGGGGCCGGCAAGGCCGTCGACTTCCTCGCTCCCGGCATCCTCGCGCTCGCCGTCATGTCGACCGCGTTCACGGGACAGGCCATCGCGACCGGCTTCGAGCGCCGGTACGGGGTGCTGAAGCGGCTCGCCTCCTCGCCGCTCCCGCGCTGGGGGCTGATGACCGCCAAGACGGCCTCCGTGCTGGTCACCGAGGTCCTCCAGGTGATCCTGCTGACGGTGATCGCCTACGCGCTGGGCTGGTCGCCGCACGGCAACCCGCTCGCCGTGCTGCTCCTGCTGGTCCTGGGTACGGCGGCCTTCTCCGGGCTCGGCCTGCTGATGGCGGGCACGCTGAAGGCCGAGGCGACCCTGGCCGCCGCCAACCTGGTCTTCCTGCTGCTGCTCGTGGGCGGCGGAGTGATCGTCCCGCTGGACAAGTTCCCCTCCGGCGCCCAGGACGCACTCGGCCTGCTGCCGATCTCCGCGCTCTCCGGCGGCCTGCGGGACGTGCTCCAGCACGGGGCCGGGATGCCCTGGGGCGACCTGGGGATCCTGGGCGTGTGGGCGGTGGTGGGACTCGCCGCGGCCGGGAAGTTCTTCCGCTGGGAGTGACGCCCTTCCGGGGGCCTGCTCCGTCTGAACCGCCGCGGGCCACCCGACCCCTCGTGAAACCGTGCACAAGCTGCCCCCTACCATGAGGGGCGTGCCAAACGTGACTCGCGCCGATGCCGTAGCGGCCGTGCGCAACCCGCTCGCCTTCATCGCCGCACGCTGGACCCCGGAGCCCCGGACGGTTCAGCGGGCGGCTCTCGCCGCTCTCGTCATGTCGGTGGTCATCGTCGTCACCGGCGGTGTCGTACGCCTGACCGGCTCCGGACTCGGCTGCCCGACCTGGCCGCAGTGCACGGACGACTCGCTGACCACGACGAGTGCCATGGGCGTGCACGGCGCCATCGAGTTCGGCAACCGCATGCTCACGTACGTGCTGTGTGCGGCGGTCGGCTGGGCGATCATCGCCGCGCGTTCTCAGAAGCCGTGGCGGCGCAGCCTCACCCGGCTCGGCTGGGCACAGTTCTGGCTCGTCATGGGCAACGCGATCCTCGGCGGCATCGTGGTCCTCGTCGGCCTCAACCCGTACACCGTCGCCGCCCACTTCCTGCTCGCCATCGCGCTCACCACCCTGGCCGCGGTCATGTGGCAGCGCACCAGGGAAGGCGACGGGGCGCCGCGTCCGCTGGTCGGCAAGGCCGTGCAGCAGTTGGTGTGGGTTCTGGTCGTCGCCTCCGTGCTGCTCCTCGTGGTCGGCACGATGGTCACCGGCGCCGGCCCGCACGCGGGCGACTCCAGCGACGTCAAGCGCATCCCGATCGACTGGGAGACCGTCGCCAAGCTGCACGCCGTGCTCGCCTGGATCGTGGTGACGCTGACCTTCGCCCTGTGGTTCGTCCTGAAGGCGGTCGACGCGCCCAAGGGCCCGCTGCACCGTACCCGTGACCTGTTCCTGGTCCTCCTGGGCCAGGGCGTCATCGGCTACGTCCAGTACTTCACGCATCTGCCCGAAGCCCTGGTGGGTCTCCACCTGTTCGGCTCCTGCCTGGTGTGGATCGGGGTGCTCCGGGTGCTGCTGTCGTTGCGCGAACGCCCCGAGGGGACGGCGGACCTTCCGGGCCCCTCGACGGAGTCGGCGCTCACTGCGGCGTGACGCCCGCACGTCACTGAGGCCGTACGGTTCGCCGGGGCCGTACGGCTCACTGCACCGCGTACACCCGCCGCGCGTTCCCCGCGGCGATCATCCCGGCCACCCGCTGCGCGTCCGCAAGCGACCACGCCCCCTCGGCGACCCAGTCGCCCAGCACCCGGGAGAGCGCCTCGCGGAAGAGGCGGGCGCCGATCACATGGAGTTCGGGCAGGCCATGGGCGCCGCTGGAGAAGAGGAGCTTGCCGAAGGGGGCCAGTTCCAGGATCTCGGCCAGGACGGCGGCGGCCCTGGCGCCCGTTCGGACGAGCGCCGCGCCCAGGTCCGCGTACACATGCGGGAACACCCCCGCCAGATGCGCCGCGTGCCGGTGGTACGGATAGCCGTGCAGCAGGACGAGATCCGTGCCGAGCCCGGCCGTGGCGCGTACGAAGTCGGTGAGCAGAACCGGGTCGGTGCGGTCGATGCGCAGGCCGGGTTCACCGAGGCCCGCATGGAGCTGGAGGGGCCGGCCCGAGGCCACCGCACTCCACAGCAGATGGCGGAGCAGGACCGGGTCCGACAGGGCTCCTCCCACCCGGCGGCCCGCGAGCCAGCGGCCGGCCGCGCCGCGCACCTCCCCCGGGCCCGGCGGCTCCGGCGCGAGCGCCAGACCGTGCCGTACGCCCGCCAGCGAGGTGAACGCCACCGCGTTCGCCGCCGCCCCGTGGATCGACTCGGCGAGATTGGCGAGGAACGACTCGACCGTGCCGGAGGTGTCGGCCACCTGTTCGGCGAGCAGCTCCAGTCGGACGATCTCGTGCGCCTCGGCGTCCCCCGTCGAGGCCATCTCGGCGGGCCCGGTCAGATCGCCGGGCAGCCCGGTGTCGACGAGGTATGTGGTGATGCCGCTGCCCCTCAGCAGTCTGCGCCCCGCCTCCAGGACGCCGAGTTCACGGCGCCGGGCGAGATAGCGGGCGGGCGGGCAGTGCGGCTCCAGACCGAGCAGCGGCGGACACCAGCGGCGTACCGCGAAGCCCGTCTGGGTGTCGAAGAGGGTGGTACCGGCGGCGGGCGGGCCCTCGGTGCGGGCGAGGTGGGCCTCGAAGGTGCCGAGGCCCAGCTCGGTTCGGAGCACGCCATGGCAGTACTGGTCCACCAGGGACGGCGTTTCGATCATCCGGACTCCCCGCGTGGACGCTGCGCTGGCCTACAGGTCCTAACGGGTGAACCGGTGTTTAGGTGTTGGGGGCCGTTCGTGGGGGGTGAACTCGGTTCGGCGACTGCGGGTGGTTCGGGGTCGATCGCGCCCACGCGGCGGAGCGCACATAGTCACAGCCCCGCGCCCCTTCAAGGGCGCTGCTCAGTCGTTGGACGGGCCGCCCACCTGAATGCCCGCCATGCGGCTCCACTCGTACGGACCGGTCTTCACCTTGCCCGCGAACTCGCCGTCGAAGGCCTCGTGGACGGTGATTCCGGCCTTCTGCACCGCCTGCTCGGCGATCGCGTACGACGGTGCGAACAGGTCGCCCCAGCCGCCGTCCTCACCGACGAGCACGATCCGGGCGCCGCGCTGCCCGATGTACGCCACCTGTCCCTCGGCGCCGCCGTGCGCCTTCGCGAAGGCGCCGATCTGCTTGGCAAGCTTGTCGACGTGGCGCTCGGCCTTCGCGTCCTGCTTGGGGTCAACCTGCTGGGTGTCTGCCATGGTCAGGATGCTACTCACGGGTAGATCGACTGGCGAGAGCAGAACTCTGTGACGTACGTCAGCTGCCGGGAGGGCGTACGGATGCGCCGGTCAGCGAAGGAACGGATCCACAGCCACCGCGACGAACAGCAGCGAGACATAGGTGATGCTCCAGTGGAACAAGCGCATCTCCTTCAGCTTCGCGCCGGTCGTCTCCGCCTTCGCCCGGTTCTGCAGCGCGTGCGCCTCCCACAGCCACCAGCCGCCCGCGGCCAGCGCGACCACCGTGTAGAACCAGCCCGTGTAGCCGAGGGGCGTCAGCAGCAGGGACACCACGACCATCACCCAGCTGTAGATGACGATCTGGCGGGCCACCACCTTGTTGGAGGCGACGACCGGCAGCATCGGCACACCCACGCGCGCGTAGTCCTCCTTCACCTTCATGGACAGCGGCCAGTAGTGCGGCGGCGTCCAGAAGAACATGACGAGGAAGAGGATGACCGGCGCCCACGACATGGAGTTCGTGACGGACGACCAGCCGATGAGGACCGGCAGACAGCCCGCGATGCCGCCCCACACGATGTTCTGCGACGTACGCCTCTTGAGGATCATCGTGTAGACGACGACGTAGAAAAGGAGCGCTCCGAGCGACAGCCAGGCGGACAGCCAGTTGACCGTGAAACCGAACAGCAGCGTCGAGACGACAGCCAGCGTGATGCCGAACGTGAGGCACTCACGGGGGCTGACCATGCCGGTGACCAGCGGACGCTGCGAGGTGCGCTCCATGAGCGCGTCGATGTCACGGTCGATGTACATGTTGAGCGCGTTGGCGCCGCCCGCGGAGAGGTAGCCGCCGATGCAGGTCAGCAGCACCAGCCTGAGGCTCGGCACGCCCTGCTGGGCGAGGAACATCACCGGAACGGTGGTGATCAACAGCAGTTCGATGATCCGTGGCTTGGTCAGCGCCACGAACGCCTTGACACGGGCCCCAAACGGCCGCTGGCCCCGGCTGCTGCTCGTCCCGAGCACTCCCGGCGGACGGGATTCGACGGCCGTCACGTACACCCCTGACAGAGACATCCCAGCGAGCCCCGGCTGTGAACGTTCAATAAAGGCTCGCGCGTACCCACGCAACTTTAGACGTTGCCCCCAGTCCGCCCTTCGCGGGGGTGGGTCGTGTTGGCAGCGGTCGCGTGGCCGGCCTCTCGGTACCGGCCGATGCGCCAGTGGGCGAATGAGCAAGGAGAAGCGAGCCGAATGCCGCTCGGTTGAGCGATCGGATGAGCGGCTCCGTATTCAGTTGCCGACCGCAGTTCCGGCCGGTCGGGAGGCAAATCCCGAAGACTCCCGGCAGTCTGGAATGACTCGAAAAGGCGCACGTACTTACGGGGGTAGGCTCAGCAGCGGCCGGTGGGCGCCCAGTGCACCGGCAGTCGATATGTGGAGAGGAGCCCTGACCCAGGGTGAGCACCAAGCCGACCACCACAGACCTCGAGTGGACCGAGTTGGACCAGCGGGCCGTGGACACCGCCCGCGTCCTGGCCGCCGATGCCGTACAGAAGGTCGGAAACGGCCATCCGGGTACGGCGATGAGCCTGGCTCCGGCCGCCTACACCCTCTTCCAGAAGGTGATGCGTCACGACCCGGCGGACCCCGACTGGGTGGCCCGTGACCGGTTCGTGCTGTCCGCCGGCCACTCGTCCCTGACCCTCTACACCCAGCTCTACCTGGCCGGCTTCGGCCTGGAGCTGGACGACCTGGAGTCCTTCCGCACCTGGGGCTCGAAGACCCCGGGCCACCCCGAGTACGGGCACACCAAGGGCGTGGAGACCACGACCGGCCCGCTCGGCCAGGGTGTCGCCAACGCGGTGGGCATGGCCATGGCCTCCCGCTACGAGCGCGGCCTGTTCGACCCGGACGCCCCTGAGGGCACCTCCCCCTTCGACCACTTCATCTACTGCATCGCCGGTGACGGCTGCCTGCAGGAGGGCATCTCCGCCGAGGCGTCCTCGCTCGCCGGTCACCAGAAGCTCGGCAACCTGATCCTGCTGTGGGACGACAACCACATCTCGATCGAGGGCGACACCGAGACCGCCGTCTCCGAGGACACGGTCAAGCGGTACGAGGCCTACGGCTGGCATGTGCAGCGCATCGCGCCGAAGCCGGACGGCGACCTGGACCCGCACGCCATCTACAACGCCATCGAGGCCGCGAAGAAGGTCACGGACCGGCCGTCCTTCATCGCGATGCGGTCGATCATCGCCTGGCCCGCGCCGAACGCGCAGAACACCGAGGCCGCGCACGGCTCGGCACTGGGCGAGGATGAGGTCGCGGCCACCAAGCGCGTCCTCGGCTTCGACCCGGAGAAGAGCTTCGAGGTCTCCGAGGAGGTCATCGAGCACACCCGCAAGGCGCTGGAGCGGGGCCGCAAGGCGAAGGCCGAGTGGGAGAAGTCGTTCCAGGAGTGGCGCAACAACAACGCCGAGCGCGCCGCCGAGTTCGACCGCATCAGCAAGGGCGAGCTGCCCACCGGCTGGGAGGAGAAGCTCCCGGTCTTCGAGGCGGGCAAGGGCGTCGCGACACGTGCGGCCTCGGGCAAGGTGCTGCAGGCGCTGGGCGCGGTGATCCCCGAGCTGTGGGGCGGCTCCGCCGACCTGGCCGGCTCGAACAACACCACCATCGACAAGAACAGCTCGTTCCTGCCGGCCGACAACCCGCTGCCGGAGGCCGACCCCTACGGCCGCACGATCCACTTCGGTATCCGCGAGCACTCCATGGCCGCGGAGATGAACGGCATCACCCTGCACGGCAACACCCGCGTCTACGGCGGCACCTTCCTGGTGTTCTCCGACTACATGCGCAACGCGGTGCGGCTGTCGGCGCTGATGCACCTGCCGGTGACGTATGTGTGGACCCACGACTCCATCGGTCTGGGTGAGGACGGCCCCACCCACCAGCCCGTCGAGCACCTGGCCACGCTGCGTGCCATCCCGGGCCTGAACGTGGTGCGCCCGGCCGACGCCAACGAGACCGCGATCGCCTGGCGCGAGATCCTCAAGCGCTACACCAAGGAGTTCGGCAAGGGCGCCCCGCACGGCCTGGCGCTGACGCGTCAGGGTGTGCCGACGTACGAGCCCAACGAGGACACCGTGCGCGGCGGTTACGTGATGTTCGAGGCCGAAGGGCCCGAAGGGCAGAGCGCAGCGCCGCAGGTCATCCTGATCGCCACCGGTTCCGAGGTGCACGTCGCCGTCGAGGCGCGTGAGCAGCTCCAGGCCGAGGGCATTGCGACGCGGGTCGTGTCGATGCCGTCCGTGGAATGGTTCGAGGAGCAGGACCAGGGGTACCGGGACAGCGTGCTGCCGCCTTCGGTGAAGGCGCGGGTCGCGGTGGAGGCGGGGATCGGCCTCACCTGGCACCGGTTCGTCGGGGATGCGGGTCGCATCGTTTCCCTGGAGCACTTCGGTGCTTCGGCGGACGGCAAGGTCCTCTTCCGCGAGTTCGGTTTCACTGCCGAGAACGTCGCATCCGCCGCCCGGGAATCGCTCGCCGCAGCCCAGCGCTGACGCTGATATACGACACGTAGGAGATGCAATTTCCATGACAGACGCACTCAAGCGCCTCTCCGAAGAAGGCGTCGCGATCTGGCTGGACGACCTGTCGCGCAAGCGGATCACGTCCGGAAACCTCGCCGAACTGATCGACCAGCAGCACGTCGTGGGCGTCACCACCAACCCGACGATCTTCCAGAAGGCGATCTCGTCGGGCGACGGCTACGAGCAGCAGCTCGCTGACCTCGCCGCCCGCAAGGTCACCGTCGACGAGGCGGTCCGCATGATCACGACGGCGGACGTCCGGGACGCCGCCGACATCCTGCGCCCGGTGTTCGACGCCACGCAGGGCCAGGACGGCCGGGTGTCGATCGAGGTCGACCCGCGTCTGGCGCACAACACCCGGGCCACCGTCGCCGAGGCCAAGCAGCTCGCCTGGCTGGTCGACCGCCCGAACACGCTCATCAAGATCCCGGCCACCAGGGCGGGTCTGCCGGCGATCACCGAGACCATCGCCAACGGCATCAGCGTCAACGTCACGCTGATCTTCTCGCTGGAGCGCTACCGCGAGGTCATGGACGCCTACATGACCGGCCTGGAGAAGGCCAAGGAGCGCGGCCTGGATCTGTCGAAGATCCATTCGGTGGCGTCCTTCTTCGTGTCCCGCGTGGACACCGAGATCGACAAGCGCCTCGACGCGCTGGGCACCCCCGAGGCCAAGGCGCTGCGCGGCAAGGCTGCGATCGCCAACGCGCGCCTCGCCTACGAGGCGTACGAGGAGGTGTTCGGCAGCGACCGCTGGGCCGCCCTCGACAAGGCGCAGGCCAACAAGCAGCGTCCGCTGTGGGCGTCGACCGGCGTGAAGGACCCGGCGTACAAGGACACGCTGTACGTGGACGAGCTGGTGGCGCCGAACACGGTGAACACCATGCCGGAGGCCACCCTGCTGGCCACCGAGGACCACGGCGAGATCACCGGCAACACCATCGCCGGCACCTACGAGCAGGCACGCGCCGACCTGGACGCGGCCGAGAAGCTCGGGATCTCGTACAACGACGTGGTCCAGCTTCTGGAGGACGAGGGCGTCGAGAAGTTCGAGGCGTCCTGGAACGACCTGCTCAAGTCGACCGAGGCGGTAATCGAGCGCCTCGCCCCGTCGGAGGGCTGACACCTTGACTTCCGTACACGGAGCGAATCCGCTTCGTGACGCCGCGGACCGACGGCTCCCGCGTATCGCGGGGCCGTCGGGCCTGGTCATCTTCGGCGTTACGGGCGATTTGTCACGTAAAAAGCTGATGCCTGCGGTCTATGACCTGGCGAATCGCGGGCTGCTGCCGCCGGGCTTCTCGCTCGTCGGCTTCGCGCGCCGCGAATGGCAGGACGAGGACTTCGCCAAGGAGGTCCACGACGCCGTCAAGGAGCACGCCCGTACGCCGTTCCGGGAGGAGGTCTGGCAGCAGCTCATCCAGGGGATGCGCTTCGTCCAGGGCACCTTCGACGACGACGACGCGTTCGAGCGGCTGCGCTCCACGATCGGGGAACTGGACAAGGCGCAGGGCACGGGCGGCAACTTCGCGTTCTACCTCTCCGTGCCGCCGAAGTCCTTCCCGGTGGTCATCCAGCAGCTGAAGAAGCACGGCCTGGCCGACCAGACCGAGGGCTCCTGGCGCCGCGCGGTCATCGAGAAGCCCTTCGGCCACGACCTGAAGTCGGCCGAGGAGCTCAACAAGGTCGTGCACGAGGTCTTCGCCCCGGACCAGGTCTTCCGCATCGACCACTACCTGGGCAAGGAGACCGTCCAGAACATCCTGGCGCTGCGCTTCGCCAACACGATGTTCGAGCCGATCTGGAACCGGTCCTTCGTGGACCATGTGCAGATCACCATGGCCGAGGACATCGGCATCGGCGGCCGGGCCGGCTACTACGACGGCATCGGCGCAGCACGGGACGTCATCCAGAACCACCTGCTGCAGCTGATGGCGCTGACGGCCATGGAGGAGCCCGCCTCCTTCGACGCGGACGCGCTGGCCGCGGAGAAGACCAAGGTGCTCGGGGCCGTCCGGCTGCCGAAGGACCTCGGCAGGGACACCGTGTTCGGGCAGTACGCGGCCGGCTGGCAGGGCGGCGAGAAGGCGGTCGGCTACCTCCAGGAGGAGGGCATCGACCCCAAGTCGAAGACCGACACCTACGCCGCGATCAAGGTCGCGATCGACAACCGCCGGTGGGCGGGCGTCCCGTTCTACCTGCGCACGGGCAAGCGGCTCGGGCGGCGGGTGACGGAGATCGCGGTCGTCTTCCAGCGCGCCCCGCACTCCCCCTTCGACACCACCGCGACCGAGGAGCTGGGCCAGAACGCGGTCGTCATCCGCGTCCAGCCCGACGAGGGCGTCACCGTCCGCTTCGGCTCCAAGGTGCCGGGCACCTCGATGGAGATCCGGGACGTCTCCATGGACTTCGCCTACGGCGAGTCCTTCACGGAGTCCAGCCCGGAGGCGTACGAGCGCCTGATCCTGGACGTGCTGCTCGGCGACTCGAACCTCTTCCCTCGCACCGAGGAGGTCGAGCTGTCCTGGAAGATCCTCGACCCGATCGAGGAGCACTGGGACAAGCACGGCAAGCCCGCGCAGTACCCGGCCGGCACGTGGGGGCCCGTCGAGGCGGACGAGATGCTCGAACGAGACGGACGGAGCTGGCGCCGGCCATGAAGATCGACCTCACGGACACCACTGCCAGCAAGATCAACAAGGCGCTGGTGCAGGGCCGCCGCGCCATCGGCACGCCCGCCGTCGGCATGGTGCTCACCCTGGTCATCGTCACCGACGAGGAGAACGCCTACGACGCCCTGAAGGCCGCCAACGAGGCCTCGCGCGAGCACCCCTCGCGCACCCTCGTGGTCATCAAGCGCGTCTCGCGTTCCCCGCGCGAGCGCACGTCCTCGCGTCTGGACGCCGAGGTGCGGGTGGGCGCGGATGCGGGCACCGGCGAGACGGTGGTGCTGCGGCTGTACGGCGAGGTCGTGGACCACGCCCAGTCCGTGGTGCTGCCGCTGCTGCTGCCGGACGCCCCGGTCGTCGTCTGGTGGCCGGTGAACGCGCCGCTCGACCCGGCCAGGGACCCGCTCGGCGCGCTCGCGCAGCGGCGGGTCACCGACACCTACGCGGCCGAGGCGCCGGTACGGGAGCTGAGCGCCCGCGCCGACGCCTACACGCCCGGTGACACGGACCTGTCGTGGACCCGCATCACGCCCTGGCGCTCGATGCTGGCCGCGGCCCTTGACCAGGTCACCTGCGAGGTCGAGGCGGTCGAGGTGGAGGGCGAGGAGTTCAACCCGAGCTGCGAGCTGCTGGCGATGTGGCTCGCGGACCGGCTGGACGTGCCGGTGAAGCGCTCGCTGTCCTCCGGCCCCGGCCTCACGGCGGTCCGGATGAACACGAGCTGCGGCCCGATCGTCCTCGACCGCGCGGACGGCTCCCTGGCCACGCTGTCCATCGAGGGTCAGCCGGACCGCGCGGTGGCGCTCAAGCGCCGTGACACGGCCGAGCTGATCGCGGAGGAGCTGCGGCGGCTCGACCCGGACGACACCTACGCGTCGGCACTGCGGTACGGCGTGGACCGGCTCGGCGCCGTGGCGGAACAGGCCGGGGCTCCGGCCGAGGAGTCCACGACCGCGCGGACCGCGGCCGAGGACACGGTGGCGGCCGAGGCATCTGCCGAGACCACGGCGAAGGCGTCTGCGGACGCACCCGCGAAGAAGACCGCCAAGAAGGCCCCGGCGAAGAAGGCGGCCGCGAAGTGAGCACTCCCCAGCTCGTCGTGCACCGCGACAAGGAGCTGATGGCCCAGGCCGCGGCGGCCCGGCTGATCACGAAGATCGTGGACGCGCAGGCCTCGCGCGGCTACGCCTCGGTCGTGCTCACCGGTGGCCGCAACGGCAATGGTCTGCTCGCCGCGCTCGCCGCCGCGCCCGCCCGGGACGCCATCGACTGGGGCCGGCTGGACCTGTGGTGGGGCGACGAGCGCTACCTGCCGGAGGGCGATCCGGAGCGGAACGTCACGCAGGCCCGCGAGGCCCTGCTGGACTCCGTGTCCCTGGACCCGAAGCGCGTGCACGCCATGCCCGCGTCGGACGGTCCGTACGGCGCCGACGTCGATGCGGCGGCCGAGGCGTACGCGGCGGAACTGGCCCGGGCCGCGGGCCCCGAGAACCACGGCTCTGTGCCCACCTTCGACGTCCTGATGCTGGGCGTCGGCCCGGACACGCACGTGGCCTCGCTCTTCCCGGAACTGCCCGCGGTGCGGGAGACCGAGCGGACGGTGGTCGGCGTGCACGGCGCGCCGAAGCCTCCGCCGACCCGGATCACGCTCACGCTGCCGGCGATCCGGGCGGCGCGCGAGGTGTGGCTGCTGGCGGCGGGCGAGGACAAGGCGCAGGCGGCGGCCATCGCCCTGTCGGGCGCGGGCGAGGTGCAGGCCCCGGCAGCGGGGGCGTACGGCCGCTCGCGCACGCTGTGGCTGCTGGACGCGGCGGCGGCATCAAAGCTGCCGAGGTCGCTGTACCCGCCGGCGTCGCCGTAACGGGTAGGGGCGGCGGGGGGGGTCTCGCCCCCGCCGCCCCAACCCGTCCCATCCTCCAGGGGGGCCCCCCCCAGAAACCCCCCCGGGGGGCCGCCCCCCCCCCCCCCCCCCGCGGGGGGGGGGGGGCGCCCCCCCCCCGCCGCCCCCACCCCCCCCCCGCACGGGGGGCCG
>NZ_JBEOZU010000028.1:0-111307 GCF_040298185.1 Streptomyces sp. NPDC001634
CCTACCGGCCCGCTCCGAAGCCATGATCCACCTAGCCATGACCGACCTGATGGCCCGCCGCCTCACCGGCGAAGCCACCATCTCCTGGCGCGACCCGACATCACCGGATCAAATCCGCATCACGGGATGAAACAACGGGAGAAAACGACCTCTTAGCAGGCAGGCGGAGGCCCCATCGGACTCGTTTCCGGTGGGGCCTCTTGGATGTCTGACGGCAGTAGTTGCCGCTGAGGTTGAAAGGCGGGGGTGACGGCGGGCGCTGGTGGTGGTACGTCGTCATCATGCGGTATGCGGATGGCGGCGGCCTGACCGCCGTGGGGCGGGCGAAGCGTCAGGCGGTGCGCTTCGAGGCCGCGGAGATGTTCGAGCAAGGGGTGCGGCCGCCGGAGGTGGCCCGCAGGTTACGGGTGTCGCGGAAGTCGTGCCGCGTCGACCGCGCCGGTCAGGCCGGAGTGGGCGGCGTAGTAGCCCCCCATGGAGAAGCCGAAGTGACCTACCTTGCCGTTGCCGATGGTGCGGGCGTGTTCGATCAGGCCCTGGACGATCTCGAAGCCGCCGGCGGCGGTCATCGGCACCTGCGACTCGCCGGTGCCCGCGTGGTCGAAGGCCATGACCCGGACCCCGCCGTGCAGTACCAACTGGACCAGCAGCGGGTGCAGATCCATCTTCCAGGAGTCCAGCCCACCACTGGCGACCAGCACCGGGCGACCCGACGGGCCGAGCAGGTGGACAGCGACCGGCGTGGTGCCGCCCTGGTGGGGGAGGTCGAGCACGTGCCGTTCGAAGGGCACCGGGAAGCCGGGCGCGGCGCGCTCGTACTGCTCGATCTGCCGGGTCAGGGCCGTCCGCTTGCCCTTGTCGGCCAAGACCGGGAACTTGGCCCAGCCGTAGGCGAGGTAGGACAGATCATGGCGACCCTCCGTGTCGTACCCGGCGGCGAGGCCGGACCATTCGTGCACCCACCCGCCCGGAGCGTCGGCAGGAGGAGGCGGACGAACGAACGTCATTCCCGTCCCGACGCCGTCACCGCCAACACCCCCGACGTCAGCGCCGTGATCAGCAGCGGGATGCCCAGGCCGTGGTGAAGGACCAGCCAGCCGCCGAGCACGGCGCCCCCCAGCATCGCCAGGAGCGAGGCCGTGCGGCGGGGGGACCGGGTGCCCGCGCCGCCGCCGAGGCGGGAGTCGGCGGCCAGTCCCGTCAGGGTCATCGTCAGCACGGTTGTGGTGAGGTCGCGTACCCCCAGCTTCTGCACCGTCGCGTTGCGCAGGCCCATCGCGAAGGCCGTGACCGCGATCAGCGTGTACACCGTGCCGGTGGCGCCCGGGGCGGCGAAGGCGACCGCCGCCGACGCGCCCAGCAGCACGGCCTCGGCCACGAGCGTCACCCGGGTCCAGGTGCGTCGCGAGCCGTCGGCGTGCCGTCTGCTCAGGCGCCCGCCCACCACCGCCCCCAGCAGGAACGACCCCAGCGAGACGAGCGAGTGCGGCGCCGAGAAGCCCGGTGCCCCGGCGGCGGCGAAGCCGAGCACGACCACGTTGCCCGTCATGTTTGCCGTGAAGACATGCCCGAGCCCCAGATAACTCACCGCGTCGACGATCCCGCTGACCACGGTCAGCGCCAGGAGCACCGGCACCAGGCGCAGTCCCCGCGCGTCCGGGTCGTGCTCCTGCGCGTCGGTCGTCTCCGTCGTCGTCATGTCGCCTCCGGTCAGCGGGACGGGTGCGGTGCACCCAAGTCCACCATGGACGCGGGGGACTCTCGGATGTCCGGGCGAACGGCGCGTCCGTAGCGTCGGGGCATGAGTGATGACACCCGCTGATGCCAGGAAAAGCACACCAGTTGGCAGGCCGGGCGGGGAATCGCCGCCGTCGCGGCACTCCGGATACGCCGAAGGCGGCGGCCCCGGATTCGGGGACCGCCGCCTGCGCAGTCGCGTCAGACCGGCCGGATCAGTACCAGTGGTGGGTCGACCAGAAGTTCCACGCCGCGGCAGGGCTGCCGTAGCGGGAGTTCATGTAGTTCAGACCCCACTTGATCTGGGTGGCGGGGTTGGTCTTCCAGTCGGAACCGGCAGAGGCCATCTTGGAGCCCGGCAGGGCCTGGACCAGGCCGTAGGCGCCGGAGGAGCTGTTGGTGGCCTGGGGGTTCCAGCCGCTCTCGTGGCTGACGATCTTGTTGAACGCTTCGTACTGCGTGGCGTCCGGAATCATCTGGTGCGCAACCGCCTGGGCGGAAGAAGGCGTGGCGGCGGGCGTGGCGGCCTGGGCGGGGGCCGAGGTCAGAACCATGCCGGTCGAAGCGGCGGCCAGAGCGGCAGCGGCGATGGCCTTCTTCGGGGAAGCGATGCGGCGGATGAAGGAGACGGACACAGAGAAACCTTTTCGTTGGGGACAAGGGCGTCACGCACATGTCGGAACCACGCGAGGTGGAGGGGCATGCACTGGCGCCGCGGCCCGGGTGGGCTCGTCGGCGCCTTGCGACGAGAACCAGATAAGCAGCCGCCGGATCTGTCCGCAATGACCCCTTTTACTAGTTGTGGTCGCATCCGCACTGAAAGCCGCCTGTGTGATCTGGCTCTCAATCCCCAGGTCAGGGGCCATATCGACGAGTGCATGTCACTGGATTCGATCTACGACCCCGGGTCGTAAGTGACCGTGGTCACGTGGGGCTCGTCACGGTTTAGGTCACGGAATGCCTATAGGGGTTATACGGGCAGATATCGGACGGTGTGACCTGCGCCGCATGCGCGGCAGTTGGAATGTGACCGGCGTCGCACGCCACTGCCCTTCGACCGCGCCTTCCTCAAGTCGCCGCGCAAGCCGGCTGCAAGAGCGGCGCGCATCGTGAGGCTGTGGGCGCCGGTGGCCTGCTGAACCCTGCTTGCCGCGCGGCGGAACCGGAATCCGGCAATACTTCGTCCTCAACGCAGTCCCGCACGGAAGCGGACGCATGCGGTCATGCGGTCCACGACACCGTGTGAAGGGGACTCGTAGCGCACGGGCGGAGCGACGGCATGGCGGACGAACCGGAGGCCGGAGAGCAGGAGTTGCGGATCGGCATCCTCGGCGGGCTCACCGCCACCGGCCGGGGCGCGCCCCTGGACCTGGGTGGCCGGCGGCAGCGCGCGGTACTGGCCGTGCTGGTGCTCGCGCGCGGCCGTATCGTCAGCACCGACCAGCTGATCGACTCGGTGTGGGACCAGGCACCGCCACCGAGCGCACTGAGCGCGCTGCATGCCTATGTCTCGCATCTGCGGCGCAGGCTGGAGCCGGACCGGGCGGCCAAGAACCGTAACGGCTTCATCGTTCGCGAGGGCTCCGGCTACGCCCTCCGGCTCGTCGGCGACGCGGTCGACGCCTGGCGGTTCGAGCGGGCGATAGGGCACGCCGCCACGCTCACCGACCCCGCGCGGGCGGCCGCGACCCTGCGGGGTGCGCTCGCACTGTGGCAGGGGCCGCTGCTCGCCGAGTACGCGGACCGGCCCTGGGTGGCACCCGAGGCGGCCCGCCTGGCCGAGCTGCGCGAGGTGGCCCGGGAACGGCTGCTGGCGGCACGCCTGGACTGCGGGGAGAACGCCCTGCTGGTCCCGGAGGCCGAGTCGCTGGTCGCCCAGGACCCGCTGCGGGAGGAACGCTGGCGGCTGCTGGCGCTCGCCCTCTACCGGTCGCACCGCCAGAGCGACGCGCTGGGCGCCCTGCGGCGGGCCAGGGCGCTGCTGGCCCGGGACCTGGGCATCGATCCCGGTCCCGCGCTGCTCGCCCTGGAGGCCGATGTGCTGGCCCGGTCTCCCGCCCTGATGCCGCCTGAGGCCGACCGCCCGGCCCCCGCACCGCCCGCGGCCCTGCCGCCGCACCCCGCCCTGCCCTGTCCGGCCGCCCCCGAGGACCTTCTCGACCGCGACCGGGAACTCGCCGACCTGCGCGACTGCGTCACCGGGCTGCTCGCCGGCGAATCGGGCCTTGTGCTGATCGAGGGCCCGGCGGGCATCGGCAAGAGCCGTCTGCTGGCCGAGCTGCGGCGGCTCGCCGACGACCACGGCGTCCTCGTACTGCATACACGCGGCAGCAGGCGTGAGATGGAGCACGGATTCGGCGCCGTGCGCCGGCTGCTGGAGGATGCCGTGGCCAGGTCGGGTGACCGGCTGCCGGCCGGCCCGGCGGCTCCGGCGGCCGGTGTCTTCGGCCGACACCCGGACGGCGGGGGCCCCGGCCCGGACGGGTTCACGGTGCTGAGCGGCCTGTACCGCATCGTCGTGACGCTGGCCGCCGAACGCCCGGTCCTGCTCTGCGTCGACGACCTGCAGTGGTGCGACACCGCTTCCCGGCACTTCCTCGCTTACCTCGCCCGCCGCCTCGACGGACTGCCGGTCCTCGTCGCCGCCACCGTACGGACCGGCGAGCCCGACCCGGACGCCGCGCTCACCGAACTGGCCCAGGACCCGGCCGCCGTACGCATCCACCCGGAGCCGCTCGGTGCCGGCTCCGTCGCCGCCCTGGTGCACCGAAGACTCGGCGAAGCCGCCGACGACACGTTCACCGGGACCTGCCACCGCACCACGGCGGGCAATCCGCTGCTGCTGCACCTGCTGCTGCGCGCCCTGCGCGCCGCGGGCGTACGCCCGCACGCGGACCAGGTCGGGACGGTGACCGAGCTGGGCCCGCGTGCCGTGTCCGGCCTGGTCCTGGCGCGCCTGGCAGAGCTCCCCCCGGCCTCGGCCACCGTGGCACGGGCCATCGCCGTCCTCGGTGACGGCGCCGAACTGCCCGCCGTCGCACAGCTCACCGGCCTGTCCGAGAGCGCCGCCGCCGAGGCCATGGCCCCGCTGGTACGGGCAGAGGTGATACGCGACCAGTACCCGCTGGGTTTTGTCCACCCGATCGTCGCCGACGCCGTCCGCCCGTCGGCCCCGCTGCTCAGCAGGTGAAGCTGCCGGTGACCGTGGCATCCCCGAGGATCTGCTTGCCGCTGAAGGTACCGCTCCTGCGGTCGGAGGAGACCGTGCCCGAGGCCTTGAGCGGATATCCCTTGCCGCCGACGTTCACATCCATGTCGGCTCCGGAGAACGCGCCACCCTTCAAGGGGAGGTTGGCGCCGAAGTAGTCGGGCGGCGCGCCCTTGTGGGTGGCGTCGATCACGACACCGATGTTCACCGACCACAGTCCGCCGCTTGCCTCGCAGGTGCCGCCCTTGAGCACGTAGTCGCGGCCGCCGACGGTGACCTTGGCCTGGGCCGGGCCCTCGCAGAAGGTCCGTACGACGCCGTTCTTGCCCGCCGTGTACGAGCCACAGCCGCCGGCCACCGCGGCGGGCGCGGCCGACCCGGTGGACGCCGGCTTCGCGGCCGATGACGACTGCGACGACGAGGCCGGGGCCGCGGAGCCCGACGACCCGCAGCCTGCCGTAGTGAGCGTGACGGCCAGCGCGGCGACGGCCCAGCCGGTACGCGTTCCTTGCATCTGTTCCCCCTTGCGGTGGGGGCGCCGATCCCCCTCCGGCCGGCGCCCACCGGTTCAACGCGGCCAGAGTGCGCCACCCCGCTTGCAGCTCACTTGCAAGTGAGCTGCAAGCGGGGTGGCGCAGCATTCACCGTGATTCACCGTGCGGGTGGCCTCGTCCGCTCGCACGTCATTACGCCATTACGTGATTACTTGATTACGTCATGACGTCATGCGAAACAGGCGGAACAGGAAGAAGGGGAACGGTGGGAGTGCCCGAGTGGACGGTCGGCGGTTACACCGCCGTACGGGAGCTGGGTTCGGGAGGCAGCGGACGGGTGGTGCTCGCCACGCAGGATGCGACCGGGACGCCGGTCGCCATCAAGTACCTCTCCGACCGGCTGTGCGATGACGAACGGTTCCTGGCCGGATTCCGCACCGAGGCCAGGCTGCTGGGCACCCTCGGCTCACCGCATGTGGTCCAGCTGTACGAGTACGTGGAGACCCCGCAGGGCGCCGCGATCGTGATGGAGCTGGTCGACGGCGTCCCGCTGCGGGCGCTGCTGCGGGAGGAGGGCGCCACCGGGCCCGAGGCGGCTCTCACCGTGCTCAAGGGCTCGCTGCTCGGCCTGGCCGCCGCGCATGCGGCGGGGGTGGTGCACCGGGACTACAAACCCGACAACGTCCTGGTCGCCGGGGACGGTTCGTCCAAGCTGGTGGACTTCGGTATCGCCGTGCCCAGCGGCCAGAAGGGCGGAGAACTGGTCGGCACCCCGGTGTACATGGCGCCCGAGCAGTGGACCGGCCGGCCGGCCAGTCCGGCCTCGGACGTGTACGCGGCGACCGCCACGTTCTTCGAATGCCTCACCGGCGCCAAGCCGTATTCCGGGACGACCGCCATGGAGCTGGCGATCCAGCACATGGAGGCGCCCATCCCGGACGAGCTCGCCCCGGAGGCGGTGCGGCCGCTGATCCGCAGTGGCCTCGCCAAGACGCCCGAGGAACGCCCGGCCACCGCCGCCGGGTTCGTCGCCGAACTGGAGGCGGTGGCCACGGCCGCGTACGGCGACGACTGGGAGGAACGCGGCCGGCGCAAGCTCGCCGCCCTTGCGGCCCTGCTACCGCTGCTGTTCCCGCTGTCCGAGCCCGGCGCCTCGGGCACGACCGCGCTGGCCGAGACCACGCTCGGGACGTCCGGACCGGGTTCTGGCTCCGGCGCCCGTAGACGGCTGTCGCTGAAGCACCACGGCAAGGTCCGCGGCAAGGTGCTGGCCGGGGCCACGGCGGGGGCGCTGCTCGCCGGTGCGCTCACGCTGACCGCGGTCGCGACCGGCAAACCGTCCGACGCCCGGGGCGGCTCCCGGACCACGGGCGGCGCGTCGAGCCCCGCCGGGTTCCCGTCCTCGGCCGGGCCCTCCGGTCAGTCGCCCACGGACACGGGTTCCGCCACCGCGTCCGCGTCGGCGTCCGTCTCGGCGAAGGCGAGCACTTCGGCCGACGCCTCCGCGTCGGCGTCCGTTTCCCCCTCCGCGTCGGCGCCCTCCGGCGCGGACGCCGGCACGGGCGGCTCCGGCGGCGGTTCCTCCAGCGGTTCTTCCGGCGGCTCGACGGGCGGCGGCACAGGCGGCAGCACCTCGGGCGGCTCCTCGGGCTCTTCCGGCGGGGGCACCTCCGGCGGGGGCGGTGGCGCACCGTCCACCACCGCCCCCGTCACCACCGCGCCTCCGCAGCTCGACGTGGCCTCCGTGACGATCCAGGCCAGCGGGCCGTTCGGCTCGGGCTGCGCCATGGTGGTCTCGGTCACCGTGAAGACCAACGGCGCCGCCGACGGCACCATGACCCTCACCTGGTTCGACAGCACGTCGGCCGGTCAGGCGGGGCCGACCGACGGCACCCAGTCGATCACGCTGCCCAAGGGGCAGACACAGGTCTCGGGCCGCTACACCCACACCTTCAGCACCCCGGACCCGTACCCGTACCTGGGAGTCAAGGTGACGACCAGCCCGGCGGCCGACTCCGGCAACGGCTCCATCGCCACCATCACCGCGCCCAGCAGCTGCAACCCGATCCGCTGAGACGCCGCACAACAAGACTCCGCACAACAGGACCCGCACCCAAGAGGCCTCCATGACGGCACCCCAGGACCCCAGGCGGCACTTCGCGCTGCCGTCCCCAGCCGACACCGACCCGCAGGACGGCTCCGCGATCACCGAGGTCACCGAGGTCACCGACGAGAGCACCGTACGGCTCCCGCACCCCGACCAGCTCGACACCGTACGGCTGGACGACCCAGCCACGGCCCAGGAGCCCGCGGTCACGCTTCGCCTGCCGGAACACGGTGTCCCCGAAGTCGTACCGACGACGGCAGTGACCGGACCGGAGATCCGTTTCGGCCCCGGTGTGCCCGCCGCGGTCCGGACCGGTGCCACCGCCGGGTCGGCCGCCGAGGTCTGGCACGGCACCGCCCGCCCGGAGGGTCCGCCGCCCGGCGACGAGCGTCGTCGTCGGCGTCGGCGGGGCCGTCTGCTGGGCGGCTGGCTGCTCCCGCTGGCCGTGCTGATCGCGGTACTTGGCTACCTGGCCTGGCAGCGCTACGGGCCGCCGCTCGCGGTGACCGGGGCCAGTGTCCATACCGACCCCGGCGGCCCGGGCTGCGACGGCACCGCCGCGATCACCGGCACCCTGCGCACCAACGGCCGTGCGGGCGACGTCAGTTACCGCTGGAAGCGCAGCGACGGCACCGTCTCGGACACCCTCCACCAGCAGATCGCCCGAGGCACCCGGCACCCCGACGTCGTACTGCGCTGGACCTTCAACGGTCATGGCACGATGCGGGCCACCGCGACCCTTGAGGTGCTGTCGCCCGACCCGGTCACCGCCTCCGCGACCTTCACCTACCGCTGCCGCTGATCCTCACCTGCCGCTACCGCTGACCCTCGCACTCGGCGATCGACCGCAGCAGCCCCTCGGCCCCGCACTCCCCGGCGATGGCGCGGGCCGCACGCAGCGCCGCACCGGCCTCCGCCACGGGGCCGTGCACGGCCAGGGCGTACAGGGCCCGAGCGTGTTCCAGCCGTGCCGGGCCGGAGGCCAGCAGCGTGACCGCCTCCTTCAACTGCGGCACGCCGTCGGCGCCCCGCAGCTCCCCGAGCATCCGCAGGGCGCGGCCGTGGGTGCTCGGCGCGCCCCAGCCCCGGGCCACCCGCAGCTGCTCCTCGGCGAGTTTCTCCGCCTCGGCCCGCTCTCCGAGACCTGCCAGGGCCTGCACCCGCAGCGGTCCCCATGGCCACCAGGCCGGGTTGCCGACCGGCGGCTGAAGGTGCCGTACGCCGTCCAGGCCGGCCAGTGCCTCCTCGTGGCGCCCCTCCGCCATCAGCACCCTGGCCTCGCTCTCCCCGAGCAGCCGGGTGCCCTCGGTGCCGGTGACATAGTTGCGCATCCGTTCCAGGCAGGCGCGTGCCCCTTCCACATCGCCCAGGTCCAGCAACAGCCCCGTCATGAAGGTCCGGCCCTGGGGGGCGCCCGGCGCCAGGCCCCAGGTCTCGGAGTGCTCGATGGCGGTGGCCAGCGACACACGGGCCGCGCGCAGATCACCGTGGTTCCACTGGCTGAAGCCCCGCCACAGGTTGGTCGCGAGGACGGAGAACAGCGAGCCGCGCTGCAGGGCACGGGCCAGTTGCGCGTCCCACAGGCCGCCGACCTCCTCGTCGGCCAGGTGCAGCACGATCACGGCCGTGTACCAGAGCATCTCCTCGCCGGCGTCCAGCAGCACGTCGTCGGCGACGGCGAACCGGCCGAGTTCGACCGCCCGGACGCGGTCACTGCCGTCATAGGCGCACTCCCGGGCCAGGTTGGCGGCGAGCATCCGGGCACCGGGGCCGTCGCCGCTGATCGCCGGGGTCTCCTCGGAGCGCCACAGCTGCGGGTCCAGGCCGTGCATGAAGCCGCTGGTCCGCTCCAGCGCGAGCAGTCCCTGCCGCTCGTCGGTGAACTCGGCGGGCAGTTCCGCCGCCGCGCGCCGGGCGAACGCGGTGGCCTGCCCGGGTCCTCCGGCGAAGACCAGGGTGCGGGCGAGAGCGAGCGCGGCGGTGGCCCGGCGGGCCGGGTCGGGCAGGGTCTCGTAGGCCTGGCTCAGATGCTCCACGGCGGCGGGGCCGTTGCCGAGTGTTTCGGCACGGCCGAGTTCCAGGAGCACATCGGGCCGCCGCTCGGGGCCCGTCGCCTCGTTCAGGGCCCGGGTGAGATAGGTGACGGCGGCATCGGCGGCGCCACGGCCGATGGCCTCACGGGCCGCCGTACGCAGCAGGTCCACCACCCACAGGTCGCCCCGTTGGGGCGTGAGCAGCAGATGGGCGGCGATCTGCTGCGGCGGCGCGCCGGCCGCGTGCAGGGCACGGGCGGCCCGCTCATGGCGCAACTGCCTTTCGCCCGGCGCGAGATCACGGTAGACGGCGTCACCGACGAGCGGATGTACGAAGCCGAGCGGATACCGGTCGCGGATGATCTCGGCCCGCACCAGGGGGGCCAGGGCGTCCGCCACGTCGTTCTCCGACACCTCCATGACGGTGGCCACGTCCCGTAGCGCCGCGCCGTCGCCGAGTACGGCCACGGCCCGCGCCACCGCCATGGCCAGGTCGGGCAGTTGGCCCAGGCGGCTGAGGACGAGTTGGGAGACGGCGCGGGACCCCACGTCGGTGACGGTGGCGGCCCGTGCGGCGTGCGGCCGGACTCCGCCCGAGCGCAGGGCGCGCAGCAGCTGGCGCAGCAGCAGCGGGTTGCCCGAGGTGGCTCGGTGGCAGGCCGCGGCGAAGTCCTCGTGCGGGTCCTCGCCGAGCACCCGGCCGACCATGTCGGTGACGCCGGCGACGGTGAGCGGAGTGGGCCGGACCCTGAAGGCCGGAGGCGCCTCGGTGAGTTCGGGCGGCAGGGGCCCGTGGTGGTGGGGTTCTCCGGTGCGCAGGGTGACGGCGACCAGCACGGGCAGTCCGCGCAGATTGCGGGCGAGATGGGCGAGGAAGCGCAGCGAGCCGGTGTCGCACCACTGCAGGTCGTCGACGGCCAGCAGCAGCGGCTGTTCTGTGGCGAGCCGCACGATCAGCTGGTGGAGGCCGCGGAGGACGGCGAAGCCCTGGGGGACCGCGGTGGGCGGTGCGGTGGGGTCACCGTGGTCGAAGACCACCGCGGCCGGGGCGGCGGCACCGGTGAGCAGTTCGTCGCCGCGCCTGGCGACCAGATTCTCCAGCAGCTGGCGTACCGCGCCGAAACCGTAGTCCTTCTCACGGCGGCTGCCACGGGCGGTCAGGGTCAGCATCCCGCGGTCCGCCGCCAGTTGGCGGGCCTCGTTCAGCAAGCGGCTCTTGCCGATCCCGGCCGGCCCCTCCACCAGTACGACCCCGGCATTGCCCTTGAGCGCGCCGGTCACGCGCTCGTCCAGCTCGGCCAGTTGCGGGCCCCGGTCCACCAGCGCATCGGCGTTGGGGCGGGCGGCGACGGCGGCGGCCGGGGCGGACAGCGGCGACCGGTCCGTCCGGTCCAGGGCGGGCGACTGGGCCAGCACATCGGCTTCCAGGGCCCGCAGCGCGGCGCCCGGTTCGGCTCCCAGCTCCTCGGCCAGCGTCTGCCGGGCACGCCGCAGCGCGCCCAGCGCGTCGGCCTGGCGGTGCGAGCGGTACAGGGCCAGCGCCAGCAGCCGCCAGCGCTCCTCACGCAGCCGGTCCTGGGCGACCAGCGCCTCGGCCTCGGGGACGAGTACGGCGCTCTCCTCGCTGTCCAGCCGGGCCGCCAGCAGCCGCTCACGGGCCACCTCGTGCAGTTCGGCCAGCCGGGACGCCTCCGCGCGCGCCCATGGCTCGGCCGCGTATTCGGCGAAGGCAGTGCCACGCCACAGCGCCAGCGCGCCGCCGAGCACCAGGGCAGCCTCGGTGGGGCCGGTCAGTGTCGCCGCGTGCTGCAGCGCCCGCTCGAACCGCCGGGCGTCGACCGCCTCGTCCGGTATGCGCAGGGCGTAGCCGACACCGTCGCGGACGATGACGCCGCTGCGGTTCCTGGCCGTGCTGCCCGGTTCCAGTCCGCGTCTCAGACGAGAGATGTACGCCTGCAGGGCCCCGGGGGCGCTCGGCGGAGGCGTCGTCGGCCACACGGCCTCCATCAGCCGGTCGGCGGACACGGCTCCTCCGTCGGCCACCACCAGCCGGGCCAGCACCGCCCGCTGCCGGCGTCCTCCGAGATCCACGGCCCGCTCCCGTACCGTGGCCCGTACCTCACCCAGCACGCTTATCCGCAACGCGTCGTCCACCGCCGCCCCCCTTTGTGGTCGTTCGGGCAGCGACAGAATGCACCAAACAGCCTTACCGAGGGCAGCCCCGAAATCGTGTCGACCGGCACGAGGGCCCGGCCCCGATAGGGTCCGGTCATGCGGACGGGGAGACTGCTCGGGTCGGGGCGCACGGCCGATGTGTACGAGATCGACGAGACCTGGGTGCTGCGGCGCTACCGGGACTCGTACGGGGACGCGGCCGCCGAGGCGGTGGTCATGGACCATGTCCGCGGACACGGCTACCCCGTGCCCGGTGTGCGGGCCGCGACGCGCAGCGACCTCGTCATGCAGCGGCTGCCGGGGCCGACGATGCTGGAGTCACTCCTGGAGGGGCGGTTCGGTCCCGAGGAGGCCGGGGCGATGCTCGCGCGGCTCCTGCGCGAGCTGCATGCGCTGCCCGCCCGCCGCTCCGCCGACCCGGGCGTCCGCGTCCTCCACCTCGACCTCCACCCGCAGAACGTGATCATGACCGCCGACGGCCCGAAGGTCATCGACTGGGCCAATGCCGAGGAGGGCGCGCCGGGCCTCGACTGGGGCATGTCCGCGGTGATCCTCGCCCAGGCCGCCGTGGCCGGCGAACCCCGGGTGGACGGCGTACGCGCCCTGCTGGCCGCGATGCTCGCGGGACAGCGGGGCGCGTCGGCTCTCACGGAGGAGGGGCTGCTGGAGGCCCGCGCCCGCCGCGCGGCGAACCCGACCATGACCGCACGGGAGGTCGAACTCCTCGGCGAGGCGGAGCACTTGATACGCGGGCTGATCGGGAGCTAGTGCCTGCCCCGGCACTAGCCGGGCAGCCGGGTCGTCGGGCCGCCGAACGGGAGGAAGAGGGCGCGGGAGGCGAGCAGCCAGGTGCCGTCCACCTTGCGGAACGCGTCCTGGTAATGGCCGACCTGGACCGGGGCGCCGGGCGGGACCATGCCCCCCGTATAGCCGTCGACGCGGTAGGTCGTGAAGTACGACGTGGCCTCGGCCGTGTCCGCCGAGGTGACCGTGACGCGGATGTTGGACATGATCCGGCGCGAGAGCCGGTCCGCCGGCCGGGAACCGAAGTACTTCCGCAGCTGTTCCCTTCCCTCGGACCGCCGACAGTCCCCGGGCGCAGGCCACTCCCAGATGCCGTCCTGGGTGAACAGCTCGGCCACGGACGAGGGTTCGCCCAGGTCGAGGCGGTGGACGAAGTCGAGGACGACGCGCTCGCAGGCACGCTCGGCGAGGAGTTGCTCCAAGGGGTCCATAAGGCGTTGTAGCAGCGCGCGATCGCGGGGCGCCAACGTTTTACACGGCCACGTACGCCACCGGGTCGCTGCCCGTCACCGCCTCCGCCCGCCCCAGCTTCACCAGCCGGCGCAGATGGGCCTCGGCCTCGGAGACCGCGATGTGCCGTGAGCCGTAGGAGATCTGCTCCCAGGGGCGGTTCCACTCCATCCGCTCGGCGAGCTGCCAGGGGGTGAGCGGGGTGGTCAGCAGGGTCAGCAGACCGGCCAGCCGGGCCTCGTGGTGGGCCAGCAACTCCCGTACGCGGGCCGGTGCGTCGGTGAACGCGTGCTGGTGGGCCGGGAGCACCTCGGCGGGCCCGAGGCGGCCGACGCGCTCAAGGGAGTCGAGGTAGTCGCCCAGAGGGTCGGTCACGGTCGTGTCGTCCGGGTCCTCGTACAGGCCGATGTGCGGGGTGATCTCCGGGAGCAGATGGTCGCCGGAGAACAGGCGGCCGTGGCCCGGGAGGCCGCAGGGGTGCTCCTCTTCCAGATGGAGGCACACATGGCCGGGCGTGTGCCCCGGGGTCCAGATCGCGCGCAGGCGGCGGCCGGGGAGGTCGAGGAGTTCGCCGGGGACGATCTCGCGGTCGGGGAGCGCGGGGGAGAAGCCGGGCAGGGGACGGGGGGTGCGCAGGGGCGCCAGGTGCTCCTCCGGCGCGCCCGCGGCCGCCAGCTTGGCAGCCATGTAGGCGAACCACCGCTCGGGGCGGGTCTCCCGGGTCCGTCGTACGATCGCGCCGTCCGCCGCGTGCATCGCGATCCACGAACCGGAGGCCTCGCGCACCTTGCCGGACAGACCGTGGTGGTCGGGGTGGTGGTGGGTGATGACCACGCCATGGATCTCGGCGGCCGACGTGCCGCACTCCGCCAGTCCCTCGGTGAGGGCGTCCCAGGAGTCCGGATCGTCCCAGCCGGTGTCGACCAGCACCGGACCGCGGTCGGTGTCGACGACGTACACCAGCGTGTGGCCGAGAGGATTGTCAGGAATGGGAACCCTGAGGGAACGTACGCCCCCACCGTGATCGGCCGTCTGCGCCATGGGCTCCCCAATCGCCGTCTCCGGGCCCACTATAACTAGAACACGTTTCCACGGTAGCCCGGGTCGACCTTCCCTGTCGGGCCCGCGTCCCGGCCGTGGACTCCGTAGGCCGGAACTGGTATCAGTTTCGGTATCCGTGAAACCTGATGGATCGTCAGAAATTCGAGAGAAGTTCGAGAACGCCCGGGGAGGCGGTCGGCCATGACCGAGCTCGTGGAACACGGACAGCTGTTCATCGGCGGGGAGTTGACCGACCCCCTGGGCAAGGACGTCATCGAGGTGGTCTCGCCGCACACGGAGGCGGTCATCGGGCGGGTCCCGCACGCCTCGCGGGAGGACGTCGACCGGGCCGTCGCCGTCGCGCGCCGCGCCTTCGACGAGGGGCCCTGGCCTCGGATGACGCTCGACGAGCGGATCGAGGTCGTCACCCGGATCAAGGACGCGATCGCGGTACGGCACGAGGAGATCGCCCGTGTGATCTCCTCCGAGAACGGCTCCCCGTACTCGTGGAGCGTCCTCGCGCAGGCGCTCGGCGCGATGATGGTGTGGGACGCGGCGATCACGGTCGCCCGGACCTTCGGGGGTTCCGGGGGTCGCCCCCCGGGGAAGCACAGCACTTACGAGGAGCGGCGTGACGGCGTCCTCGGGAAGATCCTCGTGCGGCGTGAGCCGGTCGGGGTCGTGGCGGCCGTCGTGCCGTGGAACGTGCCGCAGTTCGTGGCCGCGGCCAAGCTCGCGCCCGCGCTGCTCACCGGCTGTACGGTCGTGCTCAAGCCGTCGCCCGAGTCACCGCTGGACGCGTACATCCTCGGCGAGATCACCCGCGAGGCCGGGCTGCCGGAGGGTGTGCTGTCGATCCTGCCCGCCGACCGCGAGGTGAGCGAGTATCTCGTCGGGCACCCCGGCGTCGACAAGGTGTCCTTCACCGGTTCGGTCGCGGCCGGCAAGCGCGTGATGGAGGTCGCGTCCCGGAACCTGACGCGGGTGACGCTGGAGCTGGGCGGCAAGTCGGCGGCCGTGGTGCTGCCGGACGCGGACGTGGCGACGACCGTGCCGGGGATCGTCCCGGCCGCCTGGATGAACAACGGCCAGGCGTGTGTCGCCCAGACCCGCATCCTCGTGCCGCGCTCGCGCTACGACGAGTTCGCCGATGCCTTCGCCGCGGCGGCGGGCGCCCTCGTGGTCGGCGACCCGCTGGACCCGGCGACCCAGGTCGGCCCGCTGGTGGCCAGGCGCCAGCAGCGGCGCAACCTCGACTACATCCGCATCGGCCAGGAGGAGGGTGCCAAGATCCTCACCGGCGGTGGGCGTCCGCCCGGCCTGGACCGCGGCTGGTATGTGGAGCCGACCCTCTTCGGCGACGTCGACAACACCATGCGCATCGCGCGCGAGGAGATCTTCGGGCCCGTGATCTGTCTGCTCCCGTACGGCGACGAGACCGAGGCCGTGAAGATCGCGAACGACTCCGACTACGGGCTGAGCGGCAGCGTGTGGACGGCGGACGTCGAGCACGGCATCGAGATCGCCAGGCGGGTGCGCACCGGCACGTACTCGGTGAACACCTTCAGCCTCGACATGCTCGGTCCCTTCGGCGGCTACAAGAACTCCGGCCTGGGGCGCGAATTCGGGCCAGAGGGGTACGGCGAGTTCCTGGAGCACAAGATGATCCACCTGCCGGCTGGGTACGGGGAGGCGTAGCGCATGGGAGACCGCTGGCACATCGAGGTCGACCGCTCGGTCTGCATCGGCTCCGCGCAGTGCGTCCACCGCGCGGCCGATGCCTTCCGCCTCGATTCCGCCCGGCAGGCCCACCCCGTCGAACCGGACGCCGACGCGGCGGAGCAGATCCTGGAGGCGGCGGAGACCTGCCCGGTGGAGGCGATCGTGATCACGGTGGCGGGGAGCGGGGAGCCGGTGTTTCCGCCGGAGGACTAGTGCCGCATCGGGCGACGTTCGCCGTTCGCCCCCGCGCGAGTCTGGATCGGGACCGGATCATCGGGGCATCCGCCGGATTTGTCCAAAAAATCATGGTTTGGGCAAAAGAATCATGGTTCAGGGGGTTCCATCCGGCGGTGGACGTTATATCCTGAAAGTTGCCTACGGGGCGAGCAAGGAAACTCGACCGGAAGTTGCCGACTTTGGCGTGAAGCTTCGGTTTCCGCTGGGGCCGACATCGGTCGGCCGAGGGGCTGGAAGGTTGAAAGACCGGAAAGTCATCCGAACCCGTCTCGTAGGTCTTTTTGTGCCTTTTTGTATGCCCGGGTCGATCAGCTCATGCGCTGAGGTCGATCAGCCGGCACACCGTCTCGATGTCGATCTTGACCTGGGCGATGGACGCCCGGCCGGAGAGCCAGGTGATCAGGGCCGAGTGCCAGGTGTGCTCGATCACGCGGACCGCGGAGAGCTGGTCCGGAGTCGGGTTCTCCAGGCCCATCGCGTCCAGGATGATCGCCGTCGTCTGGCGGGAGACCTGGTCCACCTCGGGGGAGACGCTGCGGTCCGCGAACGTGAGGGCGCGGACCATGGCGTCGGCCAGATGCGGCTCGCGCTGCAGCGCGCGGAAGGCGCGCATCAGGGTCTCCGCCACCCGTTCGGCCGCCGTCTCCCCGGCCGGCGGCTTCTTCTTGAGGGTGCCGTGCAGGTGCTCCAGCTGGTCCTGCATGGTGGCCACCAGCAGGTGCACCTTGGAGGGGAAGTAGCGGTACAGCGTGCCGAGGGCCACCTGCGAGGACTCCGCGACCTCGCGCATCTGCACCGCGTCGAAACCGCCTCGGCCGGCCAGCTGTGCGCTCGCGTGCAGGATCCGGCGGCGGCGCGCCTCCTGCCGCTCGGTGAGCGGAGATGAGGCCGGCTGCGCCGCCGGTCGCGCGGTACTGGCTGGCACCTTGGCTTCCGTAGGCATGGGTCCCGTTCCGTTGTTCCGTGACAGTCGGTGAGGGCGAGTGATCAGACAGCATGGTAGGGCTCCGCGCCGTGGCGCGAATCACCTGATCCACTGCTCACAGTGCCCTTACCTGCCGGTAGATTCAGAGCCTCCTGAACGATCAAGTCTGAAACTTGTTCTACATTACCGTCCCGGCGTAATCTCGCGGGAAATGGCAGGAAGAAGGGGCCGAGAGTGACCGCTGAGGCCAGGGAGGCAGGCCCCGAGGAGGGCTCGGCCGCCGACGGGGACCGCCCGTTGCGCATCGCGCTCCTCACCTACAAGGGAAACCCGTTCTGCGGCGGCCAGGGCGTGTACGTACGGCACCTCTCGCGCGAGCTGGTCCGGCTCGGCCACCGGGTCGAGGTCATCGGCGCGCAGCCCTACCCCGTGCTCGACGAGGGCGACGGCCTGGAGGGGCTCTCCCTCACCGAGCTGCCCAGCCTCGACCTGTACCGCCAGCCCGACCCCTTTCGCACCCCGCGGCGCGAGGAGTACCGGGACTGGATCGACGCCCTCGAGGTCGCCACGATGTGGACCGGCGGCTTCCCCGAGCCGCTGACGTTCTCGTTGCGCGCCGGCCGCCATCTGCGCGCCCGCCGCGGCGACTTCGACATCGTGCACGACAACCAGACGCTCGGGTACGGCCTGTTGGGCGACGTGGGCGCACCGCTGGTGACCACCATCCACCACCCCATCACCGTGGACCGGCAGTTGGAGCTGGACGCGGCCCGGGGATGGCAGCGACGGGCGTCCGTACGGCGCTGGTACGCGTTCACGCGCATGCAGAAGCGGGTCGCGCGCCGGCTGCCCTCGGTCCTCACCGTCTCCGGCACGTCCCGTCAGGAGATCGTCGACCACCTGGGCGTCTCCCAGGACCGTATCCACGTCGTGCACATCGGCGCCGACACCGACCTCTTCTCGCCGGATCCCTCGGTGCCGCAGGTGCCGGGCCGGATCGTGACGACATCCAGCGCGGACGTGCCGCTCAAGGGGCTGGTCTTCCTCATCGAGGCGCTCGCCAAGGTGCGCACCGAGTACCCCGGGGCGCACCTCGTCGTCGTCGGCAAGCGCGCGGAGGACGGCCCGGTCGCGCAGGCGATCGAGCGGTACGGCCTCGAGGGCGCCGTCGAGTTCGTGAAGGGCATCTCCGACGCGGAGCTGGTCGACCTGGTGCGCTCGGCCGAGGTGGCGTGCGTGCCCTCGCTGTACGAGGGTTTCTCGCTGCCGGCGGCGGAGGCGATGGCGACCGGTACGCCGCTGGTGGCCACGACCGGTGGGGCCATACCGGAGGTCGCCGGGCCGGACGGCGAGACGTGCCTGGCGGTACCGCCGGGCGACGCGGGGGCGCTGGCCGCCGGGCTGAGCCGGTTGCTGGGCGACCCGGAGCTCCGGGTCCGGCTCGGCGCGGCGGGCCGTGAGCGGGTACTGCGGCGGTTCACCTGGGCGAAGGCCGCCGAGGGCACGGTGGCGCGGTACCGCGAGGCCATGGCCCAGCCCCTCGCCCGGCCGGTCGCCGAACCGGTACACACCACTGGACTCGAAGAAATCTTCGTACCCGATCCCGAAAGCAGGGCCACGTGCTGACCGTCGACTTCTCCCGGTTCCCGCTCGCCCCCGGCGACCGTGTCCTGGACCTCGGCTGCGGTGCCGGACGGCACGCGTTCGAGTGCTACCGGCGCGGCGCGCAGGTCGTGGCGCTCGACCGGAACGGCGAGGAGATCCGTGAGGTCGCCAAGTGGTTCGCGGCGATGAAGGAGGCGGGCGAGGCGCCGGCCGGCGCCACCGCGACCGCCATGGAAGGGGACGCCCTCGCGCTCCCCTTCCCCGACGAGTCCTTCGACGTCGTGATCATCTCCGAGGTCATGGAGCACATCCCCGACGACAAGGGCGTCCTCGCCGAGATGGTGCGGGTGCTGAAGCCGGGCGGGCGCATCGCCATCACCGTTCCGCGCTACGGCCCCGAGAAGGTCTGCTGGGCCCTGTCCGACGCCTACCACGAGGTCGAGGGCGGCCACATCCGTATCTACAAGGCGGACGAACTCCTCGCGAAGATCCGGGGCGCCGGGCTCGAACCGTACGGCACTCACCACGCGCACGCGCTGCACTCGCCGTACTGGTGGCTGAAGTGCGCGTTCGGCGTCGACAACGACAAGGCGCTGCCGGTGCGCGCGTACCACAAGCTCCTGGTCTGGGACATCATGAAGAAGCCGCTCGCCACCCGGGTCGCCGAACAGGCGCTCAACCCGCTGATCGGAAAGAGTTTCGTGGCGTACGCGACGAAGCCGCACCTGCCGCTGCTGTCCGAGGCCTCCGAGGCGGCCGCCCGGTGACGACTCCCCGGACAGAACACCTCGTCCTGCCCGGGGTCCTCACCGCCGAGCAGGCCGCCGCGACTGTCGGCGGGATCCTCGCCGTGCAGCGGGAGGACGGAGCCATACCGTGGTTCCGCGGGCACCACCTCGACCCGTGGGACCACGTCGAGGCGGCGATGGCGCTCGACGCGGCCGGTGAGCACGCGGCGGCCGAGAGGGCGTACGACTGGCTGGCACGGCACCAGAACGAGGACGGATCGTGGTACGCGGCCTACGCCGACGGTGACCCCGAGGACGTGACCGACCGCGGCCGTGAGACGAACTTCGTCGCGTACGTGGCCGTCGGCGTCTGGCACCACTACCTGGCCACCGGCGACGACACGTTCCTCGACCGCATGTGGCCGACGGTGTTCGCCGCCGTGGAGTTCGTGCTCCTGCTGCAGCAGCCCGGCGGGCAGATCGGCTGGAAGCGGGAGGACGACGGCACGGGCACGGCGGACGCGCTGCTGACCGGATGCTCCTCCATCCACCATGCGCTGCGTTGTGCGCTGGCCATCGCCGAGCAGCGCGAAGAGCCGCAACCGGACTGGGAGTTGGCGGTCGGCGCGCTGCGGCACGCGATACGCCGGCACCCCGAGCGGTTCCTGGACAAGGACCGCTACTCGATGGACTGGTACTACCCGGTCCTCGGCGGCGCCCTGACGGGCCCGGAGGCGAAGGAGCGCATCTACGCGGACTGGGACCGTTTCGTCGTCCCCGGCCTCGGCGTGCGCTGTGTCGTCCCCAATCCATGGGTGACCGGCGGCGAGTCGGCCGAACTCGCCCTGGCGCTCTGGGCGATGGGCGAGTCGGACCGCGCGCTGGAGATCCTCCAGTCGATCCAGCATCTGAGGGACCCGGAGACGGGCCTTTACTGGACGGGCTACGTCTTCGAGGACGAGGCCATCTGGCCGAGGGAACTCACCACGTGGACCGCGGGTTCGCTCCTGCTCGCCGTGGCAGCGCTCGGTGGCGACGAGCCCACGTGCGCGGTCTTCGGCGGCGACCGCCTGCCGCGGGGCCTGGACGCGGACTGCTGCGCCTAGAGGGTCACTTGGGTACGCCGGGCGGACGGTGTGCGGTCATGTCGCAAGAATGAATGCCAGGACATCCATGACAATGACCGAAGCGCATACGGCCGCCGGGTACCGCGCGGGGTACTCGTATTGGTCCCTCTTCACGCCTCGACGCCATTCATCGCTGTATTCGAGCAAAATCTTCCTGGACGGGAAGAAGCCGATCGCGATTCCGATCCATGTGAAGGAATACAGAACCAGCATCTGTCGAGCATTCCAGCCCTGATGCTGGTTGGCTCCAACCGCGATCATGCCGAGGCAGCATGCGACGGAGATGACAAGGAAGGCCACCGTAAGCTTCCGTGCACCTATCCACCTGTGTATGGCGAGGCAGAGGACGAAGGTGGCGAAACCTGCCATGAACAACAGGTAGGCGAGGGGCAGCCGTGCAAGCAAGATCGGTCCTTTCGGCAGCGCACAAGGGCCGGCGGCACTCCGCCGCCAGCCCTTGGTGCAGCTATTGGGTCACACTCTTTCAGAATCCGAGGGATCCCAGCAGACCGGTGACCGGCGATATGAGATCGTGTCCGAACTGCGTGATCTTCGTGGCCACCGGAGCCACTACCTCCTCACCGACCTTGCCGAGCTCTCCGATCCACTTGGACTGGCCGAAGGTGAGCAGGCCCAGCGCGGCGCTTGCCAGGGACGACTTGAACTCGCCGCTCGTCCAGCCGTAGCCGATTCCGGTGAACACGACGTTGAGTCCGGCGAAGGCGAGGGACGAGTACGCCAAGTAGCCGGCGATGGGTTCCAGGATCGGCGCGGCCGGCGGGAAGATCACTCCGGCTATGCCGAAACCGGCGGAGGCGAATCCGGTACCGATGCTGAGCCAGTTGGTGACGTTCGCCGCCACCCGCGCGTCCTTCTTCCACCAGGGAAGGCCGCCCTTGACGTTGTCGTTGTCGGGCGAGTCGGCCGGATTCTTCCCGGCTTCCTTGGCCTTGCGCGCTTCCTCGGCCGCCTTCCTGGCCGCCTCCGCGATTTCGGCCTTCCGCTTGGCCGTGGCGATCTGGTGCGCCTGGCTTGCGGCTGCCGCCGCCGTCTGCGCGTCCTTGCCCGCCTGGATGGCGGAGGCGCGGGCGGAAGCGGCCGACGCCTGGGCCGAGTTGGCGGATGCCACCGCGCGCGCGGCGGCATCCACAGCGCGGTTGGCGGAGTAGTTCGCCGAGCGCGCGGCCGTGCGAGCGGTGGCGGCCGCCTGCTTCGCCCTGTCGGCCGAGGCTTGCGCGTCCTTGGCCGACTGCTCGGCGTCGTCCGCGTTCGCGTCCGCCTGCTTGGCATAAGTGGCGGCCTTGTCGGCCGACTTCTTCGCCTTGTCCGCCCACTGCTGCGCCTCCGTGGCGGAGTTGCGGGCCCTCGCAGCCGCCTCCTGCGCATGGGCGGCGTCTTCCTGCGCCTTGTGGGCGATCTTCGCGGCTGCGGCGATCGCGCCCTGCAGGGCGGCGATGTGGGTGGCGGAGTCGTAGTCGAGCTGTGCGGTCTTGTGCTGGACCGAGGCGAGGAAGTTGCGGCGCATCCAGGCCGGGCCCTCCATCGCGGCCTGGGCGTGGGCCTTGGTGTACGGGCCCGCCTTGCCGATGAGAGCGGCGGTGGCGACCGCGTCGTCGTCCCGCTGTGCCGCCTCGTACGTGACGCGGAGGAATGAGTCCAGGGCCTCGGCGGTTCCGGCGTTCATCGCGTCGTTGGCCGCCTTGGTCACGGCGCTGCCGGGGCTGTTGGTCAGGACGCGGGAGACCGCGACGCGGTTGTCCATCGCGGCGGCCTGGATGGCGTTGGCGGTGAGGAACTTCGTCGCGGCGTCCGGGTCGTCGCTGTCCAACGCCTTGGCCGCGGCGTCGGCGACGTCCGGGGCGGAGACCTGGGCCAGGTAGAGGACGGTCTCCCGGTCGTCCTGGTTCTGCGCGACCTGCCGGTCGGTGTCGATCCAGCCGTGGATGTCGGCGTCCGCGCCGGACAGGGCGAACCGCGCTGCCTCACGCGACCAGGTACCGCGGGAGTTCATCAGGGCGATGGCCGCCTTGCGCCCGAGGGTGGCGGCAAGGCCCGTGTCGCCCGCCTTCAGTGCCGACTCGGCCCGGGAGACGAGGTCCTTCGTGGCCTGCTCGGCCTGCTCGGCCTGGGTACGCCTGTCGGCGAGTTCCGCCCTCTCCAGCTCTTCGATCTGCGCGAGCAGGCGGGCTTCCTCCATCGCCTGCTTCATGTCCTCGTCCAGGCGCTGCCACTCGGCCTCCCGCGCCTTCTTCTCCACCTCGACCGCCTGGGTGACGGCGTCGGTGGCGGTGTTCGCGGCCTTGGTGGCCTCGTTGGCGAACTCGGTGGACTTCTTCGCGTACTCGACAGCCTTGCCCGCGTTCTTGACAGCCCATTCGGCAGCGTCCGCAGCCTTGTCCGCGTGGTCGGCAGCGCTGTTCGCGGCGTCGCGTGCGGTGCGGGCGGCTGCCGCCGCCGTGTTCGCCAAGGCCTGCGCCGTTCCGGCGGCGTTGGTGGCGATCTCGGCGTTGGTGCTCGCGATCTGCGCCTGCCGCTTGGCCTCCGCCGCCTCCGCCTGTGCCCTGCCCGCGGCGGACGCGGCTGCGGCGGAAGCATTTGCGGCAGCGGCGGCGTTACGGGCGGCCGAGGCGGCAGCGGACCCGGCGTTCGCGGCCTGGGCCGAAGCGGTGGCGGCGGAGTCGGCGGCCTTGGCTGCGCTACGGGCCTGGGCCGCGGCGTTGCGTGCGGCGACCGCGGCGTCCTTGGCGGCGGATGCCTTGGTGGCGTCCTTGGAGGCGGCGATGGCAGCGCCGTATGCCCTGGCGGCGGCGGATCCGGCGGTGGCTGCGGCCTGGCTCGCGGCGGTGGCGGCGTAGGCGGCGCGGCGGGACGCCTGGACGGCGGCGTGGGAGGCGCGGATGGCGACACGGGCCGAGTCGGCCGCACCCTTCGCGGACTCGGCCGCCTTGCGGGCCGCCCTGCCGGACTTGGCCACGTCGTCCTGGGCCGCCTGGGCCTCGGCCGCGGCCTTCTCCGCCGCTTCCTTGGCCTTCGCGGCGGCCTCCGCGGCGCGGGCGGCTGCTTCCTCGGCCTGCTTCGTCTTCGCGTCGGCCTTCTTGCCCTCGCGTTCGACGACCGCGACGAGCTCCTCGATCGTCGTGGCTTCCTGGTCGCGGGCGCGGGCGATGTGCTGCCCGGTGTCGAGGAACCATTCGATGTCGTTCGCGGTGCCGGAGAGGGCTCGGGAGGCGTACTTCCTCACCTCCGGACCCGCCTGCACCATGAGCTTGGACACCTCGACGCGCATGTCCTCCTCACGGGCGGTGTACTGGCCGTCGGTGAGGAAGCTCTCCAGGGCGGCCTGGGTGCCTGCGTCCAGGGCGGCGCCGCCGTCGCGGCGTACGGCCTTGTCGCCGGTGGCCATCACGGTCGTGGTGGCCACGCGCAGGTCTTCCATGATGGCGGCCTTGAAGCCGCCGTTGAGGAAGTCCGCGATGGCGGCGTCGCCGCCGTCGATCGCCGCGGCGGCCTCGCGCCGGGTGCCCTTGCCGCCTCCGGAGAGGGAGGTGACGACGGCGACAAGGTTGTCCTCCGACGTGGCCTTGGGGAGTTCGGTGGTCAGGAAGGTCTGGATGTCGGTGTCGGAGCCGATCAGCGCCGCTTCCGCCGCCGCGCGGACGGACTTGCCGCCCAGCAGCCACGCCTTGACGGCTTTCGCCCGGTCTGTGTCGGGCAGGTTGAACGGGTCACTGTCGTCGTCGGCCGGTGGGGTGTCTGCTCTGGCGGCCACGGGGTTGAGCACGAGGCTCGAGGTGGCGGCGACGGCAGTGGTGGCCGCGAGGGCGCCGAGAACGCGCCGCCTGCTCCAGTAAGTGCTGTCCAAAGTTGTCCTTCGGGATCGATGCCTGGCGGCGCGCGTGCGGCGGCATTCCGCCAGACATGAGGTGTGTGTCAGCCGCCCATGTCCCACTACTGGTACGGGAGTTGAGTGGAAACATGGCATGTGCGCGTCGTGAACATATGCAAGTGAAGAGTCTGTTGACCACTTGTAAGTTGCCTGTGAGGGCAATGAGAAAGGCCACACGCCTCACATGTGACGATTTACTGCTGGATGCCCGGTTAATTGGGTGGCGGAAAGGGGGAACGCGTGTTTGGATTCGCGCTCAACCCACCCTCCACACAAGGGACTTGCATGAAGCTCGCACGGCGGATCATCGCCACCGGAGCGGCTGCCGCGGCCTGCGCAGCCGCGATCGTCGCCGCCACCTCCTCCTCGCACGACAGCGCATCCCGCACCCCGGTGACGGTCGCCAACGACCAACCCGGCTATGCGGTCGAGGATTTCAACTACCCGGGCGCCGACAAGATCAAGGAGGAGAAGGGGATCGTCCTCAAGCGCGGCGACGGCCACATCATCCTCGCCGACTGCTCCTCCGGCACCGGGCTGATGGAGGTGTGGTCGCGGAAGAACGAAAAGATCTGCTTCCGCACCACCGGCACCTCGGGCTACCTCACCCTGGAAATCCCCTCGGTGTTCGCGGTCAAGGGTTCGGCCGATCACGCCGCCGACGTCACCCTCCACGCGTCCGACAACACGCCGCAGGAGGTGCAGGTCTCCAAGGGCAACTGGACGCCGGTCGGAGAGTCCGCCGACCCGCAGGCCCGCGAATTCGAACTCGTCGAGATCCGTACGAGCAACTAGCCGGGGGCCACACAGCATGCGCACAACTCCAAGACGGCGTACCGCCTTTGCGGCATTGGTCGCCGCTGCCGCGATCGGCGCCCCCGCTCTGTCCGCCCACGCTGTCACCGGACCTGCCGAGGCGGACGGCACGCACGGCTTCACCGCACACCTCGACATCGGCAACGGCACCAAGGCGTGCAGTGCCGCCCTGATCGACCCGGAGTGGCTGATCACCGCCGCCTCCTGCTTCGCCGACAACCCCGGCGAGTCGGTCAAGATCCCGGCCGGGGCCCCGAAGCTCGCCACCAAGGCCGTCATCGGCCGCACCGACCTGACCAAGGCCGACGGCGCGGAGCGCACCGTGGTCCAGCTGGTCCCCCGCGATGACCGGGATGTGGTGCTGGCCAAACTGTCCGCCCCGGTCACGGGTGTCCGCCCCGCCCAGATCGCCACCGCTCCCGCACAGGCGGGCGAGAAGCTGACGCTGACCGGTTACGGCCGTACGAACGACGAGTGGGCCCCTCTCAAGGCACACAACGGGACCTTCACCGCAACCGCCCCAAGTGGCAGCGACGTGGAGGTCACCGGTGACAACGCCGCGATCTGCGCCGGCGACGCCGGTGCGCCCCTGTTCCGCACCGCCGGGGACATCGCCCAGATCGTCTCGGTGGCCTCCCGCTCCGACCAGGGCGGCTGTTTCGGCATCGACAAGGCGCAGACGTCCACCAAGGGCATTGCCGCCCGCACCGACGACCTCGCCTCCTGGGTGAACTCCACCATCGACACCGCCCCGTTCGTCGACTTCAACGGAGACGGCATCGAAGACATCGCCATCGGCGACCCGAAGGCGACCGTCGACGACAAGGCCGAGGCCGGTGCCGTGCACGTCGTCTACGGCGGCGGCAAGGGCAACGTCCAGCTCGACCAGAGCCTGTCCTCCGTCCCGGGCGATGCCGAGGCCGGCGACCGCTTCGGCCACTCGCTGGCCACGGTGGACTACAACAAGGACGGCTACACCGACCTCGTCGTCGGCGTGCCGTACGAGGATGCCGGGTCGATCGCGGACACCGGCATGGTCTCCGTCATCTACGGCTCCGCCGCCGGGCTGGGCAAGGGCCGCGCCTCCGACTACTACGTGGAGGGCGAGGGCAACGGCGCACTGAAGGCGGCGGCGAAGGAGAAGGGCGACATGCTCGGCTACTCCGTCGCGGCCGGGCAGACCCGGGACGGAAGCCCGTACATCGTGATCGGTGTTCCCGGTGAGTCCGTCGGCGACAAGGAGGACGCGGGCGTGGTCTTCTACGTGCGCGGCGGCACGAGCGTCTCCCTGGCACAGGGCGCGGGCATGACCGGCGGCCTGGAGGCCGGGGACAAGGTGGGCTGGTCCGTCGCCGCGGACGCGAACAACATCGCCATCGGCGCACCGGGCGAGGACATCGGCAAGGCCGCCGACGCCGGTGCCGTGTGGGTGCTGTCGCACAAGCTCCAGTCGGACGGCAGGCCGACGGAGCGAGCGGACATCAACCAGAACACCGACAAGGTCTCAGGAGGCTCCGAGGCCGGCGACGCCCTCGGCACCTCCGTCGCTCTGGTGGAGAACGGCACGAACGGCGACTCCATCCTGGCCGCCGGTGTCCCGGGCGAGTCGATCACCAATGCGGCCGGGACGGATGTGAAGAACGCCGGCGAGGTGATGACATTCAAGATCCCCGCCACCGGCAACTGGTCCCAGTACCAGGTGATTCACCAGGACCAGCCGGACGTCATCGGGGGCGTCGAGACCAACGACCGGTTCGGCGAGACGCTTCAGGCGATCAACCTGTCGCCCAGGACCACTCCCACCTGGCAGACGCTCCAGCTCGTCGTGGGCGTCCCCGGCGAGACCCAGGGATCGGTCGCCGCTGCGGGTGCGGTGCAGACCATGACCCTCCTCGGGGCTCCCGGCCCGCACAACGACGTCCTGTATGCGGGACACAACGGCGTTCCGGGTACGCCGGGCGCGAACCAGCGGATGGGCCAGGCCATCGGCGTCTCCCCGACCCACATTTATGTGGGCATGCCGACGGGCCCGCACGCGCAGGGCGCGGTCTACAGCGTGCCGTGGCAGAACGTCACCTCCTACGAGGCTTCCGGTGCGAAGCAGCCGGTGACGGTGTACCAGCCGGGCAAGGACGGCATCCCGTCCGGCGGCAAGGCGTTCGGAACCGCGATCCGCTGACGGCGGCCGGGCCCGCGCCGACGGCCCCGGGCCCCGCACTCGGCAGTGAGTGCGGGGCCCGGGCTCCGGAAACGGGTGCTCAGTGCCGGTGGATCCGGTTGGCGATCGCGTGGCCCACGAACAGGTATACGACCGCGGCGAGACCGTATCCGGCGACCACCCGCGCCCACGCCTCGTGGAACGTGAACAGGTCGTGCGACCACCCCGCCAGCCATGCGGCCGCGTCGTGCACGAACTGCACCAGGTCGTTTGCGGGGTTCGCGTCCAGCAGGTACATCAGGATCCACAGGCCGAGGATGAAGGCCATGACGTCGGCGACGATCGCGATGACCGAGCCGGCCTGGTTGGCGCCGTTGCGATATCGAGGGGACATGCCCTTCGGGTTGCCCGTTGTCCCTGGCCGAAACCTGCCGGGCAGTCACCCGAACGGGCGCGCCGGGGCGGCGGCGTCGGGCGGGGCGGGTGAGGCTGCCGGTAGAGCCGAGATCCGGAGGCCCACCGTGCGTGTACCGATACGAGCCCTCGCCGTGGCGCTCGCCCTGTGCAGCATGCTGTTCGTCGGCGCCGCCGCCTGCGGTGGCAGTACGGCGCAGGAGGCCGCCGCCTACATAGCGGTGGCCACGCCGTCCCCGACCACCTCCGCGCAGCGGCAGAAGTTCGCCAGGACCCGCTTCGTGGCGAACGCGGGGCTCGCGGCAGGGGCGACGTACCAGTGGATCGTGAAGCCCTGGAAGGCCGGCGCGTTCAAGAAGGGCGCGAAGGGGCGGACGGCTGCTCTCGTCAAGGCGGGGCTCGCGGGCACCTTCGCGTACCACCGGCTCCAGGCCGCCGCGCGCAACGCCCAGGGCGACCCCAAGCTGTCCCGGGCCCTCGCCCCGCTCACCGCAGGCATCGACGGGCTCAAGGGTCTGCCGGCCAAGCTCCGCAAGGGCGACGCGGCGGCCGTGAGCTCCTTCGACGACGTCATCGGCAAGGTGAAGGACGCGGGGAAGAGCGCGGGCGCCCCGGTCAGGAACCAGGTCCCCACGGCCCGGCAGCTCGCGTCCGGCTGACACCGGCCGACGCGACCGCACGGGGCACCGCCGCGCAGCGCCGCGGGGCGGTGCCCTACGCGTTCAGTTCGGCCAGCACCCGGAGCGTGTGCGGGTCCGGGGCCAGGGCCAGCAGGTCCGTCACCGGGCCCTTGCGCCACATCTCCAGCCGTTCCGCGATGCGTTCACGCGGTCCGACCAGCGAGATCTCGTCCGCGAAGGCGTCGGGCACGGCCAGCACCGCCTCCTCCCGCCGGCCCTCCAGGAACAGCCGCTGGATCCGCCGCGCCTCCTCCTCGTACCCCATGCGCGCCATCAGGTCGGCGTGGAAATTGTGTGCCGCGTGCCCCATCCCGCCGATGTAGAAGCCGAGCATCGCCTTCACCGGCAGCAGCCCCTCGGCCACGTCGTCGCAGACCTTCACCCGGGCCATGGGGGCGACGATGAAGTCACCTTTGCTCGATCCCCCGCGGGCGTCCCGGAGCCCGCTCAGTGACGCCTCGTACACCTCGGGACGGGTCGGCGACCAGTACAGCGGCAGCCAGCCGTCCGCGATCCGGGTCGTCTGGGCCACGTTCTTCGGCCCTTCGGCACCGAGCAGAACCGGCAGGCCGGCCCGCAGCGGGTGCGTGATCGGCTTCAGCGGCTTGCCGAGGCCCGTGCCGTCGGCGCCCGGGTACGGGAGGGCGTGGAAGCGGCCGTCCAGCACGACCGGGCCCTCGCGCCGCAGGACCTGGCGTACGACGTCGACGTACTCCCGGGTCGCGGTCAGCGGTGACGCCGGGAACGGCCGCCCGTACCAGCCCTCGACGACCTGCGGCCCCGACAGCCCGAGGCCCAGCATCATGCGTCCGCCCGAGAGGTGGTCGAGGGTGAGGGCGTGCATGGCCGTCGTGGTGGGGGAGCGGGCGGCCATCTGGGCAACCGCCGTGCCCAGCTTGATCCTTGACGTCTGCGCCGCGATCCAGGTCAGCGGGGTGAAGGCGTCCGACCCCCAGGACTCTGCGGTCCACACGGAGTCGTAGCCGAGCCGCTCGGCCTCCTGCGTCAGCGTGACATGGTCCGTCGCGGGGCCACGGCCCCAGTAGCCGAGCGCGAGTCCGAGCCGCATGTCGCCTCCAGGCGCAGATGTCCCACGGATGTCTGACGGTTCGTCAGTTCGCTGTCCGGGCTGCGACTGTACGACAGCGGCCCCCCGCCCGGAAGGGCGAGGGGCCGTGCGCGGAAGGCGGCCGGCTCAGCCGCGCTGGATTCCGCTCGTGTCCTGCAGCACACCGCGGCGGCCGTCCTGCGTCTGTGCCACCAGGCCGGGGCCGTGCTGCTCGACGGCCAAGTACCAGGTGCCAGGCGCCAGTTCGGCGATCGGCGTCTGCGAGCCGTCCTCCGGGTACAGCGGACGCGGCACCGGCACGGCGAACCAGAACGGCGAGAAGTCCGCGGCGGGAGCCTGCTGCTGCCCGCCGAACTGCTGACCCTGCTGCGGCTGGCCGCCGTACGGCTGCTGCTGGGCGCCCGGGTAGCCGTAACCGCCCTGCGGCTGCGCCCCGTAGGGCTGAGGGGCAGCGGGCTTGGGCGCGGGGACGAGGGCCGCCTGCAAGGCCGGGACGAGGGGGGTGGCGATGGCTCCGCCGGCGAGGATCAGGGCGGCGATGAAGCCGAGGATGAGACCGGAGCCCGAGTCGGTGGCGTCGATGAGCGTCCACAGCAGCACCCAGGCGGAGGCGACGGTCAGCGTGACCCCGACAGCTCCCAGGTCCAGGCCCACGACCTTGCGCGGCGCGGGCTGCAGTCGGGAGAACACGACGAGCGCACCACCGATGACGCCGCTCATGTACGTGCCGAGCCCCAGTCCGAGGCTGTCCCAGGAGTTGGGGATGTTGACCTGGCTGCAGAACTGGTCGGGGCCGCTGCAGCCGCTGAGGTCGAGGAACGACGCGATGAACAGCAATACCGCTGCTCCGATCACCACGCCGTCGCCTCTAGTGAGGGAGCGGATATTCACTTCGGGTCCTTCGTCTGTCGTCTCGTCGTCGGTGGAGGCGTCGCTGTCACCATGTCGCCCTCGGGCCGCGGTGTGAAGCGCGGGGGTGGCCCCTCATCGTAGGGACGACATTATCGTCAGCCCGACCTGGGTGTCCGCCGGGATCGGACGGGTGATCGCTACCCGCGCAGGAAGCTCACGATTCCTTCGGAGATTCCTTGCGCCGCCTTCTGCCGCCACGCGCCGCTGGTCAACAATGCCGCGTCCTTGCTATCGCGCATGTTGCCGCACTCGATGAACACCTTGGGAACCGTTGACAGATTGAGACCGCCGAGATCGCTGCGTACGTCGAGACCGGTGCCCTTCCCCACATAGTTGGAGGGCGCGCTTCCGGTGACGCGGACGAAGCTGCCCGCGACGCGCTCGCCGAGGTCGCGGGAGGGGGCCACGATCGGCCGGGTGTCCGCGACGCCCTTGTGCACCGAGGCCGGGAGGATGACGTGGAAGCCCCGGTCGCCCTCGGACGCGCCGTCCGCGTGGATGGAGATCGCCGCGTCCGCGTGCGCCTCGTTGCCGATCCGTGCCCGCTCGTCCACGCACGGGCCCCACGGGCGGTCCCCGTCCTGCGTGAACTTCACCGTGGCGCCCTGCTGTTCGAGGAGCGTGCGCAGTCGGCGCGAGACGTCCAGTGTGAACTCGGCCTCCGTGTAGCCGTCGTTGGTGGACGTGCCCGTGGTGTCGCACTCCTTCCGGTTCGTCCCGATGTCCACCTTGCGGTTGATCTCGGAGGTGTGCCGGAAGTTGCCGGGGTTGTGTCCCGGGTCGACGAGGACGACCTTGCCCTTGAGGGGCCCGGTGGCGGACCGGGTGACGGCGGTCGGCGTCTGTCCGGGGGACGTGCCCTGCTTGCCGTCGTTCGTCGGCGAGGCGAACGTCGGCGCGGACGCCGAGGAGCGTGTCGCGGGCGCCGCGCCGGCCGATCCGCGGCCGGTGTCGGCCACCGCCTCATAGACCAGCCAGCCCACGAGCGCGGTCGGCACCAGCGCGGCGACGGCGAGGGTCAACGGCCCACGCCGGGGACGGCGCGGCTCGGGCGGTTCAAAGTCCGGTCCTACGTACGACATGCCTGCGACCCTAACCGCGCGATGCCCTCCCCGCCTCGATTCGCCTCAGCACGCGAAGCGAGTCGGTCACCGAGATCTCCGTGAACGCGCCGGACTCCAGCGCCCTGAGGTAGACGCGGTAAGGGGCCTGGCCGGTGAACTCGTCCTCCGGCTCCGGGAAGACGTCGTGAATGACGAGCAGCCCGCCTTCGGCCACATGGGGGGCCCAGCCCTCGTAGTCGGCGCCTGCGTGCTCGTCGGTGTGGCCGCCGTCGATGAACACGAGGCCCAGCGGGGTGTTCCAGACCCTGGCCACCTGCGGCGAACGGCCGACCAGCGCGACCACGTGGTCCTCCAGGCCCGCCTTGTGCAGCGTGCGCCGGAAGGTGGGCAGCGTGTCCATCAGGCCGATCTCGGGGTCGACCGTCTCCGGGTCGTGGTACTCCCAGCCCGGCTGCTGTTCCTCGCTGCCGCGGTGGTGGTCGACCGTGAGCGCGGTCACCCCGGCGGCGCGGGCCGCGTCGGCGAGCAGGATCGTGGACCGCCCGCAGTAGGTGCCGACCTCCAGCAGGGGGAGTCCCAGCCGCCCGGCCTGCACCGCGGCCTCGTACAGCGCGAGCCCCTCGCGGAGCGGCATGAAGCCCTTCGCGGCCTCGAAGGCGGCCAGGATCTCGGGCTTTGGTGCCGCGGGCATAGGGGTCCTTCCGGTCGTACGTATGTATGGGCGCTCCATGCTGCCGCACCCCCCGCCGCGCGCGCGACGGGGGGTGCGGGTGTCCGGAACTGGGTCAGGTGTCCGGAGCCGGGTCAGGTGTCCGGAGCCGGGTCAGGCGGAGACCGTCTCGCCCGGCAGCGAGAGGTCAAGATCCACCGGACGGTCGTCGCCCGTGTGGGTGGCCGACGAGGCGAGCGGGGCGTGGCCCGCGGCCTTGGCGGCCAGGACGTACGGGCCCTTCGCCGGCACGGCCAGCGCATAGCTGCCGTCCTCCGCCGAGAGCGTGGCGCCCGCCTGGCGGCCCCTGCGGTCGATCAGCGTGACCTTGGCGCGGGCGACCGGTGCGCCGCCGGCGTCCAGGACCCGGCCGCGGAAGCCGCGCAGCACCTCTTCGGCACGCTCCAGGTTGGCGTCCTCCTCGCTGCTCGCGCGCAGCTGCGGGGCGGCCGACCGGCGCGCGTTGGGCAGGAAGAGAGCGAGCAGCAGACCGACTGCCACCGCGGCCGTCGCGATCAGGAAGGAGACGCGGAAGCCGTGCATGGTGGGGATCGCGAGACCGTTCACATGGTTGGCGGTGTTGGCGAGCACCATGCCGATGACGGCGCTGGAGACCGACGTACCGATCGAACGCATCAGGGTGTTGAGGCCGTTGGCGGCGCCGGTCTCCGAGGCCGGGACCGCGCCGACGATCAGCGCGGGCAGCGAGGAGTAGGCGAGGCCGATGCCCGCGCCCAGGACCACCGAGGTGACCACGGTCTGCCAGGCGGCGTCCATCAGGCCGAGGCCGCCGCCGTAGCCGATCGCGATGATCAGCAGGCCGGTGATCAGGGTGACCTTCGGGCCGTACTTGGCGGACAGGCGGGCGTAGACCGGCGCGGTGAACATCATCGTCAGGCCCAGCGGGGCCACGCACAGGCCCGCGACGACCATCGACCGGCCGAGGCCGTAGCCGGTGGCGGCGGGCAGCTGGAGCAGCTGCGGCAGAACGAGCGAGACGACGTAGAACGAGACGCCGACCATGATCGAGGCGAGGTTGGTGAGCAGCACCTCGCGGCGGGCCGTGGTGCGCAGGTCGACCAGCGGCGCCTTGACCCGCAGCTCCAGTACGCCCCACAGGACGAGGACGACGACGGAGGCCGCGAACAGGCCCAGCGTGGTGCCGGACGACCAGCCCCAGTCGCTGCCCTTGGTGATCGGCAGCAGGAGCAGGACCAGGCCGGCGGACAGGCCGAGCGCGCCGAGCAGGTCGAAGGAGCCCTCGGCGCGCATCGGGGACTCCGGCACGACGAGGAGGGTGAGGAGGATCGAGAGGGCGCCGAGTCCGGCGGCGCCGAAGAACAGGGCGTGCCAGTTGGTGTGCTGGGCGACCAGGGCCGCGGCGGGCAGCGCGAGTCCGCCGCCGACGCCGATCGAGGAGCTCATCAGGGCCATCGCGGAGCCGAGCCGCTCACGGGGCAGCATGTCCCGCATCAGGCCGATGCCGAGCGGAATCGCACCCATCGCGAAGCCCTGGAGCGTACGCCCGACGATCATCGGCATCAGGGCGCTGGTGAGGCCGCTGATCAGTGCGCCGATCACCATCACGGCCAGGCTGGCGAGCAGCATGCGCCGCTTTCCGTAGAGGTCGCCGAGGCGGCCCATGATCGGGGTGGCCACGGCGCCGGAGAGAAGGGTCGAGGTCAGGACCCAGGTGGCGTTGCTGGGCGCGGTGCTCAGCAGTTGCGGCAGATCCTTGATGACCGGGACGAGCAAGGTCTGCATCACCGCGACAACGATGCCCGCGAAGGCGAGCACCGGCACGATCGCGCCGGATGGCCTCCGAGCGGGCTGGTCGGTCGTTGTGTGCGTCATTGGGCGAGGCCTCCAGGCCGGGAGTGAAGCGGTGCGGCAGGGGTCGTCGGTGAGAGCGTCGTACGAGACCCGTGCGGGATAAGTGCTGGGTAAACCTCGTATGCACGGGCAACTATTCCGATGCTTTGGCGTACTAACGAATTCTTGACCATTCCGAGATCTGATCTTCCGTCAGGTCTGGTCTCGTGCGACGCCGCTGCGAGAGGTCCAGGACGCACGACCGAGGCACAGGTGGGGCGACATTCCGATGCAAGGGCGGTTCATGTTGCCGGCGGCGCTCAGAGCCACCCCTGCTGGCGGGCCTCCCGCATCGCCTCCATGCGGTTGCGGGTGCTCGTCTTGCCGATGGCGGAGGAGAGGTAGTTGCGGACCGTGGACTCGGAGAGATGCAGTTTGGCGGCGATGTCGGAGACGGTCGCACCGTCCGCAGAGGCCTTCAGGACATCGCACTCGCGCGCGGTCAGCGGGCTGGGACCGGCGCTGAGGGCCGCCGCGGCCAGCGCCGGGTCGACGACCGTCTCGCCGGTGAGCACCCTCCGGATCGCGGCGGCCAGGTCCTCCACCGGCCCGTCCTTGACCAGGAAGCCCGCGGCACCCGCCTCCATGGCGCGGCGCAGATAGCCGGGGCGGCCGAAGGTGGTGAGGATCAGCACCCGGCAGTCCGGGGCCTGCTCGCGCAGCTCGGCCGCCGCATCCAGGCCGCTCCTGCCCGGCAGTTCGATGTCCAGGAGGGCTACGTCCGGGCGGTGGGTCAGCACGGCGTCCACGATCGTGTCGCCCGCCGAGACCTGCGCGACGACTTCGATGTCCTCCTCCATGCCGAGCAACAGGGCAAGCGCGCCGCGCATCATGCCCTGGTCCTCGGCGAGCAGGACCCGGATGCACTTCGTCGGCCGGTGACTTCTGGGCATCTCATCCACGAGGCCAAGCGTACGGCGCGGGGTCCGGCAGTGGTGGACGACAGGACCCGGCCCCGGGCGGCCAATGCGCCTGAGGCGGTGGGCAATTAAAGAGTCGTCACAGTTCCGTACCGCGAGTCTTGACGGCTTCTGACAGTGGGCAAACAATCGGCTCCGGCATTCAGTGATCGCCTATGCAATTCCTGTGCCGTGCCAAGTCCCGTATTTGTTCGGCATTTCGACCGGGAATAGGTTCGGCATTTCGATCGAACGCTGTCCGATATTTCGACCGGATACCCGCACTGCCCCACCAGGAACGGAAGAGGTACAACCGTGATCCGCAGACTCCGCCGCCCCCGACCACAACGCTTCAGAAGCACGGTCCTGTCCGCGCTGTCGGCGTTCGCGACCGTGGTCGCCCTCGTCCTCGGCCTCTCGGTCGGCGTCGGCGCCCCCCAGGCCGCCGCCGCGGGGTCCCTCCCGTGTGACATCTACGCCTCGGCGGGCACGCCCTGCGTCGCCGCGCACAGCCTCGTCAGGGCGCTCTACTCGTCCTACAACGGCCCGCTCTACCAGGTGAAGCGCGCCTCCGACAGCGCCACCAGCAACATCGGCCTGCTGGCGGCGGGCGGCTATGCCAACGCGGCCGCCCAGGACTCCTTCTGCGGCGGCACGACGTGCATCATCACCAGGATCTACGACCAGTCGTCCCGCCACAACGACCTCACCGTCGCGCCGGCCGGCGGTGCCGGCGCCGCCGATGTCGGCGCGCCCGCGGACGCGCTGCCGGTGACCGTCGGCGGACACCAGGTCTACGGGCTGGAGATCTCGGCCGGGATGGGCTACCGGAACAACTCCACCTCGGGTGTGGCCGTCAACGGGCAGCCCGAGGGGATGTACATGGTGACCTCCGGCACCCATGTGAACGGCCGGTGCTGCTTCGACTACGGCAACGCCGAGACCAACAACAAGGACACCGGCAACGGCCACATGGACGCAATCAACTTCGGCACCGAGTGTTGGTTCTCGCCGTGCAACGGGGCGGGCCCGTGGGTGCAGGCCGACCTGGAGAACGGGCTGTTCCAGTCCGACTCCGGCTACAGCAAGAACTCGTCGAACACCGGCACGGGCCCGATGCCGTTCGTGACCGCACTGCTGAAGAACAACGGTCAGAACCATTTCGCGCTGAAATACGGAAATGCCCAGTCAGGTGGACTCACCACCACATATTCCGGCGGTGAACCGACGGTCAACGGCGGCGGGTACTCGCCCATGCACCAGGAGGGCGCCATCATCCTGGGCATCGGCGGCGACAACAGCAACGGCTCGATCGGGTCCTTCTTCGAGGGCGTGATGACCTCGGGCATCCCGACGGACGCGGCCGACAACTCCGTGCAGGCGAACATCGTCTCCGTCGGCTACGGCGGCTCGACCGGCTCCACCGGCTCGCTGACACCGGGTTCGGAGATCTCGCTGCGCGCCACGACCTCGTGCTGCACCGGCGACTACATCCGCCACCAGAACAACGCGGCGGTCATCTCCTCGATCACGTCGAGCAGTTCGAGCCTGGACAAGAACGACGCCACCTGGATCGTCCGCCAGGGCCTCGCCAACAGCTCCTGCGTCTCCTTCGAGTCCAGGAACTACCCGGGTGACTTCCTGCGGCACTACAACTTCCAGCTCCTCAGGCAGCCCATGGACGGCAGCGCGACGTTCAGATCCGACGCCACGTTCTGCCCCGGGACCGGCAAGAGCGGGACGGGGACGTCGTTCGCATCGTCCAACTACCCGAGCAAATACATCCGCCACTACAACTACAACGTCTACATCGCCAGTGACGGCGGCTCGAACGCCTGGGACAGCGCCACGTCGTGGACCGACGACGTGAGCTGGGTGGTCAGTCAGCCCTGGGCGCCGTAGCCGCCCCGGCGAGTGACGAGCCGACCGGTTCCACGGGGAGTCCGGACTCCGCGGGGAGTTCGGACTCCACGGGGAGTTCGGCGGTGACCGTGAAGCCGCCGCGCGGCGACGGGCCGGCCCGCAGGGAGCCGCCCGCCGCCGCGAGGCGTTCGGTCAGGCCCTTCAGGCCGGTTCCGCCGATGCCCGACAGGGGTGGCGTGGAGGGCTCGCCGTTGCCGTTGTCGGCGATCGTCAGCCGGACGCGTTCGGACGTGCTGTCGACGGTGATCTCGCAGCTGGTCGCGCCGCTGTGACGTACGGCGTTGGTGACCGCCTCGCGGACCACCCAGCCGAGCAGCGCTTCGGTCTGGGGCATCAGGGGAGCGCCCGAGCGGCGTACGAAGGGTTCGATCCCGGCGGCGGCCAGGGCCGAGCGGGCGCGGTCCAGTTCCGTGGTGAGGCTGCCCTCGCGGTAGCCCGTCACGGCCTCGCGGATCTCGGTGAGCGCCTGGCGGCCGACCGACTCGATGTCCGTCACCTGCACCAGCGCCGCCTCCAGATCGCGGTGGGCGAGGCGGCGGGCCGCCTCCGACTTCACGACGATCACGGAGAGCGTGTGGCCGAGAAGGTCGTGCAGGTCGCGGGAGAAGCGCAGGCGCTCCTTCTCGACCGCCCGGCGGGCGAGTTCCTCGCGGGCGGCGCGCAGTTCCCGTACCGCCTCCGACAGGGACAGGATCGCGGCCGTCACCATCGTCGAGATCCAGGTGGCGTAGGCGATGTTGAGCCCGTTCCAGCCGTCGCGGACGGTGCAGACCGCGGCCGCGAGCACGGCCAGGGCCGTGCCGATGCTGCGCAGGTGCGGCCCGCGCACGACCGCACCCGTCGCAAGTCCGAGCAGCGGGAAGAACAGCAGCCAGTTGCCGCCGTAGCCGATGGCCAGACAGCAGGTCAGCAGGGCCATCAGGCCCAGGGCCACCCGCGTGGACGTCGCCTCGCGTGTCTCCTTGCAGAAGGCGCGGAACGCCACGTAGATGTAGAGGGAGTTGAAGGCGAGCAGCCCCGTGCCGCCGATCCACGGGTTGGGGGTCTTGCCCTGGAAGATGTTGGAGAAGGCACCCATCCCCATCAGCAGCCACGGCAGCAGGCTGAAGCCGCTGGGCGGCGGGCCCGGGTTCTCGGCGGCCTTCCCGGCTTTCCGCGCGGCCCGGTACTCGGCCTTGAGTCGTTCCTTGTCCTCCTTGTAGTGCCGCTGCTGCTCCCGGGCCAGCCGGACGGTGCGCCGCCACGCTTCCCAGTGGCTGGCGACCTTGCGTATCCAGGACATGTCTCCGCTCCCCCCGATCAGATGTTCGCGGCGCTCCGCCGGTAGGACAGCACAGCGTAGGAACCGAATGCCAGCAGCCATGCCGTCAGCACGAGGATGGCACCGGGCGCCGGGGCGTGTCCGTCGGCGATGGACGTGCCGAGCTCGGCGAAGCGGTGGGTCGGGGTGTACGCGGACAGCGAGCGCAGCCAGCCGGGGAAGAGGGAGATGGGGAACCACAGGCCGCCGAGGACCGCAAGCCCGAGGTTGCACGTCATGTTCGCGATACCCGTGGTCTGAGCGGTGAGCCGGTAGCCGTTGCCCAGGCCGAGCAGGGTGAAGGGGATCGAGCCGAGCCACAGCAGCAGTGCGATCGCCGCCCACTGCCAGGCCGCCAGCCGTACGCCGTTGACCAGGGCGCCCGCCGCGAGCACCGCGACGATCGCGGGCAGCACCGTCACCGAACCGGTCAGCGCCCGTCCGGCGACGACCTGCCGCGGGGTCATCGGGGTCACCCTCAGCTGCCGCAGCCAGCCGATCGCCCGGTCCTCCGCCACCCCGCCGCCGGTGTTCAACGCCGAGCCGACCGCGCCGTACGCGGCCATGCCCACCATGGACGCGGTCTTCCAACTGCCGTCGTTCTCACCGATGTTGGTGAACAGCAGGTACATCATCACCGGCATCGCGATCCCGCCGATCACAAAGCCCGCGTCGCGCAGGGTACGGCGCACCTCGAGCCGCAGGTAGTCCAGCATCACACCGTCTCCGTCTCACGAGTCGTCAGGGCGAGGAAGGCGTCGTCCAGCGACGCCGGGGCGACCTCCAGGCCGCGTATCGCGCCGAGTCCGGCGAGGGCGATCACCGTCGCGTCGGAGTCGTCCGTACGGAGCACCGCCCGGTCCCCGCGCACCTCCAGCGTTCGCACACCGGGCAGCAGGTCCAGGCCTTCCGTGCCGCGGCCGGCCAGGTCGAAGGAGACCAGGTTGCCGCCCGCCTCAGCTGCTCGCCCGTGCCGTCCGCGATGATCCGGCCGCGGTCGATGACGAGAATCCGGTCGGCGTACGCGTCCGCCTCCTCCAGGTAGTGCGTGGAGAACAGGACGGTGTGACCACGGCGTGCGTACGCCCGCATCGAGTCCCAGAAGGTGTGCCGCGCCTCCACGTCCAGGGCGGCCGTCGGCTCGTCCAGCACGATCAGTGCGGGATTCCCGGCGAGCGCGACCGCAAACCGCACCCGCTGTGTCTGGCCGCCCGAGAGCCGGTCCACGCGCCGCCCGGCCAGATCGGCGATCCCGGCCAGCTCCAGAGCCTGTGCGACGGGCATCGGGGCCGGGTAGCGGCCGGCCACGAAGGAGACCAGCTCGCGCACGGTGACCCGGGGAACCGCCCGCGCCTCCTGCAGCATGGCGCCCACCTGCCCGGCGCGCACGGCCCGCTCCGGGGGCGCGCCGAAGAGCTCCACCGTGCCCGTGTCGGGCTCGTTCAGGCCGAGCAGCAGCGAGATCGTCGTGGACTTCCCGGCGCCGTTGCGGCCCAGGAGCGCGACCGTCTCGCCGCGCGCGATCTCCAGGTCGACGCCGTCGACGGCGCGTACGGCGCCGTAGGCCTTGACTGCCCCCGTGAAGGACACGGCAGGTGGTGTCCCAGTCGTCTTCATCATGGCCACGACGCTACGGAGCCGGGGCGCCCGCCCGGCAGATGCGCTTGTACGGATTCCGGCAGGACAAATGTCACGGGGCCGAGCTGACCTGACACGGCGTCAGGAGCCTTCACAACTGGGCAGGGCTGGGCTATACAGAGGGCGCCGGACTGGAACGCGTTCTAGGTCGGCCCGTGACGACCTCGGTGCGGCCGACGGTGCGGACGGCCGCATCGAGGTCTCTGACCTCTCAGGAGCCCCATGCCCATCGACGCAGCCAAGGCCCTCGCGGCCGAGCCACGGACCGGCGACATCAGTTGGACCGCCAGGGACGTCCAGCTCTATCACCTCGGTATCGGCGCAGGCGTCCCGGCGACCGACCCCGACGAGCTGCGCTACACCTTGGAGTCCCGGCTGCACGTGCTGCCGAGCTTCGCCACGGTCGCGGGCGCCGGCGTGCCCGGTGTGATCAGCGGACTGTCGATGCCCGGCGTGGAGGTCGAGCTCGCCAAGGTCCTGCACGGCGGGCAGACGCTGGCGATCCACCGCCCCATCCCGGTCGAGGGCACGGCGACGGCCACCAACCGGCTCGCCGCCGTCTACGACAAGGGCAAGGCCGCCATCCTGGTCCTGCGCACCGAGGTCGCCGACGCCGACGGCCCCCTGTGGACCAACGACGCGCAGATCTTCGTACGGGGGGAGGGCGGCTGGGGCGGCGACCGAGGCCCCGCCACCAGACTCGAACCGCCCGCCGGCGACCCCGACAAGGTCGTCGAGCGTCCGATCCGCGAGGACCAGGCCCTCCTCTACCGCCTCTCCGGCGACTACAACCCCCTGCACGCCGACCCCGAGTTCGCCAAGCTCGCCGGGTTCGAGCGGCCCATCCTGCACGGGCTGTGCACCTACGGCATGACCCTCAAGGCGGTCGTCGACTCACTGCTCGGCGGCGACGTGACCCGCGTCCGCTCCTACACCACGCGCTTCGCCGGAGTCGTGTACCCCGGCGAGACCCTGCGCATCCGCATGTGGCGTGAGGCAGACCGGGTGCGGGTCGCGGTGAGGGCCGTCGAGCGTGGCGACGCGCCGGTCCTCACCGACACCATCGTCGAACACTCCTGAGTCCCGTATCACTGAGGGGAGCCGCACCATGCGCGCAGCCGTACTGCACGAGATCGGCCAGGACAAGCTGGAGGTCCTCGACGACATCGAGGCGACGGGCTTCGGCCCCGGCAGGGTCAGGATCCGGGTGCGCGCCGCCGGGCTGTGCCACTCGGACCTGTCCGCCATGAGCGGCGTACTGCCGCAGCCCGCTCCGTTCGTACCCGGCCACGAGGGCGCGGGCGAGATCCTCGAAGTCGGCGAGGACGTGGGTCACTTGAAGCCCGGTGACCGGGTGGTGGTGTGCTGGCTGCCGGCCTGCGGCGCTTGTCCCGCCTGCAAGCGCGGCCAGACCGAGCTGTGCCTGGCCGGGTTCATGAACGCGGGCACCCCCAACTTCCGGCGCACCGGCGGTGACGTCTTCGGCTTCGCGGGCACCGGTACCTTTGCCGAGGAGGTCGTCGTCGACGCGGGCTGCGCGGTGCCGATCCCCGACGACGTGCCCTTCGACATCGCCGCCCTGATCGGCTGCGGGGTCACGACCGGGCTCGGTGCCGCCCTCAACACCGCGGATGTGGAAGCCGGTTCGTCCGTCGCCGTCATCGGCTGCGGCGGCGTCGGCATCTCGGCGATCCAGGGCGCACGGCTCAAGGGCGCGGCCGAGATCGTCGCCGTCGACCCGGTCCTGACGCGCCGCGAGTCCGCCCTCAGGTTCGGCGCCACGAAGGCCGTCTCGCCCGACGAACTGCCCGATGCCAAACAGCAGGTCACCGGCGGCGAGGGCTTCGACTACGTCTTCGAGGTCGTCGGCAGGTCGGCCACGGCCCGGACTGCGTACGAGAACACCCGGCGCGGCGGCACGCTCGTCGTGGTCGGCGCGGGCGCCATGGACGACTTCCTGCAGCTCAACATGTTCGAGCTGTTCTTCGACGAGAAGCGGATCCTGCCGTCCATGTACGGCGGCGGGGACGTCCTGCGCTCCTACGAGCGGACCATCGCGCTCTGGCGGGCCGGGCGCATCGACCTGGCGGGGCTGATCACCCATCGGGTGCCGCTCGCCGAGATCAACGAGGCGCTGGACCAGATGCGGACGGGTACGGCCCTGCGTACGTGCATCGAGATCTGAACCGCCTTCCTTCGCACCTTCGTATGTCCTTCGAAAGGACCGTGATGTCGCTGCCATTGGAGGGGCTTTCCGCGGTCGTCACCGGCGCGGGCCGGGGCCTGGGCCGGGCCGAGGCGCTGGAGCTCGCCCGGCTCGGCGCGGCCGTCGTCGTCAACGACTACGGGCAGCCGGGCCGGGACGGATCGGGCGAGGCGTCCACCGGGCCCGCCGAGGACGTCGCCGCCGAGATCCGCGCGGCAGGCGGCCGGGCCGTCGCCCACGCCGGGGACGTCGCCGACTTCGCAGGGGCCCGCGAGCTGGTCGAGCTGGCGGTCGCCGAGTTCGGGAAGCTGGACGTCCTGGTCAACAACGCGGGCATCCTGCGTGACCGTATGGTCTTCTCGATGTCCGAGGACGAGTGGGACTCGGTGATCCGGGTCCACCTCAAGGGCCACTTCAACATGACCCACTTCGCCGCCGCGCACTGGCGGGCACGCGCCAAGGAGAAACAAGAAGGGCGCGAAGCGCTTCCTTGGAAGGGCGGTGGTGGGAGACGGGCGGGCGGCCTGGTGTACGGGCGGATCGTGAACACGTCGTCGGAGGCCTTTCTGGCGGGTTCGGCCGGGCAGCCCAACTACGCGGCGGCCAAGGGTGGAATCGTCGGTCTCACGACGTCCACGGCCCTCGCCCTCGCCAAGTACGGGGTGACGGCGAATGCGATCTGTCCGCGCGCCCGGACCCGGATGACGGCAGACGTCTTCGCCGGCTTCGAACGGCCGGACGAGGGGCTCGACCCGCTCGCCCCCGAGCATGTCGCCCCGCTCGTCGGCTACCTGGCCTCACCCGCCGCAGCACAGGTCAACGGGCAGCTTTTCGTCGTCCACGGCGGACTGGTCGCGATCGTCGAACGGCCCCGCGTCCAGGCCAGGTTCGACACCAAGCAGGACGCCTTCACATACGACGAACTCGACGCGCTGCTCACCCCGCACTACGCCGGGCGGCCGAAGGGCGAGACGTTCGCGGCGGCGGAGGTGCTGGGACTCAGGCACGCGGGGGCATCGGCGGATCGTTGAGCAGTCGCGGTCCGTGGCCAGGGTCGGACGGGCGAGCTGCGGAGGAGAAGGGCCGGGAGTGCGCGTCCCGGCACAGGACGGAACCGCCCCCAGATGTGCGGACCGTGCCGCAGCAGGATGCGCAACTCGTCCTGCCGGGGGCGCCCCGCACAGAACGGCCCCGCCCGTCGTGGGACGGGCGGGGCCGTGTGGTGCGACAACCGGTCGGCTTCACGGTGATGGGCTTTACGGTGATCGGTGCACCGTCAGCTCGCCGGACCTGGTGGTGTTCAGGCCGCCGTGCCGGTCTGCTCGGGCTGCTCGGACGGCTTGCGGTGCCGTCCGTGCGCCGCCGCCTCGGAGTCCTCGGCGGAGACCTGGCCGCGGTGCTTGCCGTGACCCGGGATCTCCTGGGCCTCGTCGCGCAGAGTCAGTGTCGTGCTGATGTCGCTCATCGGAAGTGTTCACCCCGTCAACATGATCCTTCGTACAGCCGGGCGAGTCTAACGGGCGACAGTGACAGCCGTGTCGGGGGTCAGGGGTGCCACCCTGTCCGCCGTCCCGGTTTCTTCCGGGCGCCGCGGCGTGCCGGGCTCGGGGCGAGGCTGAGCGAGCGGGCGGCGCAGGGAGACTCCGTTGGACCGGGGCGTCGTACGTTGTCGCAGCGGCGCCTCCTGCAACGGCACCGGTCGAGTCGCCCCCTGCTCCGTGGACTCCGGGGCCTGGACCGTGTGCCCTGCCGACCGTTCCGTCGGGACCGGGACCGGGACCGGGACCGGGACCGGGACCGTTGCGCCGGGCGCCTTCGCCGACGGGGCAACCGTTCCCCGGGGCAACTCCACCCGCGCCACCCCGCACCGCACCGCGCCCGTCGCATACGGCAGTCGCAGCACGCCTTCCCGCGTCCACGTCCCGGCCCCCGCCAACCACCCCTCGGGCGCGGCGAGATGGTGGATCCGGCGGTCCGCCGGGCGCCACACCCCGACCCAGCTGCCCGCCGCCCCGTCGATCCGCAGCGCCACCGCGCAGCTCTCCGGCATCAGCGCCTGCTCCGGCTGGATCGCGAACGGAGTCACCGGGCAGTCCAGGCACAGGCACTCCGGAAAGCGCACCGGCAGCATGCTGCCCAGCACCCCCCACCCCAGCCGGTCACGACCTGGCGACGGCGCGTCCGAGCGGACAAGGAGCAGCCCGCTGTCCGGATCCGCGAGCAGCAAACGGTCATTGCTCCCGTCCGCGAGATGCAGCAGCGGCGACACCTCCCCGCCCCGCTGCAGATCCACCACCACCGTCTTCGTGGGACCGCCGTCCCGTGTGCGGTCCAGGGCCAGCATCCGTCCCGTACGGTCCAGCCACACCCCGCCCGAGCAACGGCCCGGCACCTCCGCCACGCGCTCGGGGCCGAACGCTCCGCCCGCCACCAGCCACACCACCGTCGACCCCCGGTCCACCGCGAGCGCGAACGCACGGTCCCCCGTCGGCGCGGGCGGCAGCAGCCACAGCCGGCACTCCGTGTCGGGGCAGTCCACCGCGCCCAGCGGCAGCTCCCCGGTCCCCGGTCCGGCCGGGTACAGCAGCGAGAACGTGTGCCGCCCGTCCATGACGCGGTGGATCAGAACCCGCCCGTCGGTCAACGGCTGGACTTCGGTGCCGGGTTCCTCCGGCTGGTTGCCGGGCAGCGGCACGGCGTACGGTTCGGGGCCGTCCAGGGTCCAGCGCTCCGGGTACCAGGACTCGCCGTCGACGGCGAGGCGCGCCGCGTAGGACCCGTCCGCGGTGATCACACATCCGGGCCGGGCCACCCACTCGTTCCCGTCCGCCGCGACGGCCGTGAAGGCACAGACAGTCATCGTTCGGTCACCTCCGGCGACGAAGCTAGTTTTCGTACGCGCAGGCGTGACTTCGGCGGAGGGCCGCTTCACACATAAGGGTGTTCGTCCCGCGGTTCGCTTGAGGAAACGGGGGCGGATGTGCTGCACAAGGGGGCGCACGGCCCCTCCGTACGCAACCGTCACACCCTCCCGAGTGAGTCGCCCGTCGCCTCCCGGGCGCCGCCCGCCCGTCCCCCGCCTGGTCGAATGACCCGTGAACGACGGTGCACGGACCTGGGGCAGGTAGCCTTTTCCCCGTGCCCCGTCTGTCTGAAGTCATCGCCGCGCTGGAGACCCTGTGGCCCGCCGAGCGGGCCGAGTCCTGGGACGCGGTCGGCACGGTCGTGGGCGACCCCGACCAGGAGGTCTCCCGGGTCCTGTTCGCCGTCGACCCCGTGCAGGAGATCGTTGACGAGGCGGTGAAGCTGGGCGCCGACCTGCTGGTCACCCACCACCCGCTCTATCTGCGCGGTACGACGACGGTGGCGGCCTCCACCTTCAAGGGCCGGGTCGTGCACACCCTCATCAAGAACGACATCGCGCTGCACGTCGCCCACACCAACGCCGACCGCGCCGACCCCGGCGTCAGCGACGCCCTCGCCGGCGCACTCGACCTCCGGGTCGTGCGCCCCCTCGTGCCGGACCCGGCCGACCCGGAGGGCCGCCGGGGCCTGGGCCGCGTCTGCGAGCTGGACCACCCGCTGACCGTCCTCGAGTTCGCCGCCCTCGCCGCCGAGCGGCTGCCCGCCACCGCGCAGGGCATCCGCGTCGCCGGTGACCTCGATGCGGTCGTCCGCACGGTCGCCGTCAGCGGTGGCTCCGGCGACAGCCTCTTCGACGACGTCCGCGCGGCCGGCGTCGATGCCTTCCTCACCGCGGACCTGCGCCACCACCCGGCGTCAGAGTTCACTGCGGATCGCGCCCACAGTCCTCTCGCGCTGCTCGACGCGGCGCACTGGGCCACCGAATGGCCCTGGTGCGAGCTGGCCGCCGCCCAGCTCGACGAGATCTCCGACCGGCACGGATGGGACCTGCGCGTCCACGTCTCCAAGACGGTCACCGACCCCTGGACCGCCCACGCGGCGTCCACCGCCACCACTAGCGCAACGGGAGCCCCCAACTGAACGCCGCGCCCGCCGACCAGATCCGACTCCTCGACGTCCAGGCCCTCGACGTACGCCTGCAGCAGCTCGCGCACAAGCGGAGGTCCCTGCCGGAGCACGCCGAGATCGAGTCGCTGACCAAGGACCTCACACAGCTGCGCGACCTGCTGGTGGCCGCGCAGACCGAGGAGAGCGACTGCGCCCGCGAGCAGACCAAGGCCGAGCAGGACGTGGACCAGGTGCGCCAGCGCGCCGCCCGCGACCAGCAGCGCCTCGACTCCGGCGCGATCACCTCACCGAAGGACCTGGAGAACCTCCAGCACGAGATCGCCTCGCTCGCCAAGCGGCAGGGGGACCTGGAGGACGTCGTCCTGGAGGTGATGGAGCGCCGCGAGGCCGCGCAGGAGCGGGTCGGCGAGCTGACCGAGCGGGTCGCCTCCGTGCAGTCGAAGATCGACGACGCGACCGCGCGCCGGGGCGCGGCCTGCGAGGAGATCGACGGCGAGGCCGCGTCGGTGACCAAGGAGCGCGAGGTCATCGCCGGGTCGGTGCCCGCGGACCTGCTGAAGCTGTACGACAAGCTGCGCGAGCAGCAGGGCGGCATCGGTGCGGCCAAGCTGTACCAGCGCACCTGCCAGGGCTGCCGCCAGGAGCTGGCGATCACCGAGCTGAACGAGATCCGCGCGGCCGCGCCCGACACGGTCGTACGCTGCGAGAACTGCCGCCGCATCCTGGTGCGCACGTCCGAGTCCGGTCTGTAAGAGGCCTACGGCGTGCGGGAGTTCATCGTCGAGGCCGACGGCGGTTCCCGGGGCAACCCGGGACCCGCGGGCTACGGATCCGTGGTGCGCGACGCGGCGACGGGCGAGACCCTCGTGGAACGGGCCGAGTTCATCGGGACCGCCACGAACAACGTCGCCGAGTACCGGGGACTGCTGGCCGGGCTGCGTGCGGCGTACGACCTCGACCCGGCCGCGCGCGTGTTCGTGCGCATGGACTCCAAGCTGGTCGTGGAGCAGATGTCGGGCCGCTGGAAGATCAAGCACCCGGCCATGAAGCCGCTGGCTCTGGAGGCCGGCGCCGTCTTCCCGGCCGAGCAGGTCACCTACGAGTGGATTCCGCGCGAGCAGAACAAGCACGCGGACCGTCTCGCCAACGAGGCGATGGACGCGGGCAAGCGGGGCGAGCAGTGGGATGCCTCCCGGTCCACCGCGGAGCCCGCCACGCGTGGGGTGACTCCGGCGGGAGCGGCGGGCGATTCGGGTACGCGCGGCGTGACGGAACTCGAACCGGCGGGGCCATCGGTCGCCGCGAGGGCGGGTGCGGCCCGGGAGCGGGCGGCGTCGGCGGGTGCCGAGGCTCCTTCTTCTGCCCGCCGCGGAGCGGCGGAGCCGGGGGACGTCGCGGCGGAGCCGGGGGACGGGGACTCCGGTGGTTCTCGCGTCCCGGGGGTTCCTGTGTCCCGCGGCGGAGCGGCGGAGGGACCGGGCGGCGAAGCCGTGTATGCCGGGGTGGAGTCGGCGGGGCGTTTCGGTGGTGGAGCCGTCAGTGCGGGGGTGGAGTCGGCGGGGCGTTTCGGTGGTGGAGCCGTCAGTGCGGGGGTGGAGTCGGCGGGGCGTTTCGGTGGCGGAGCCGTCAGTGCGGGGGTGGAGTCGGCGGGGCGTTTCGGTGGCGGAGCCGGGGCGGTTTCCGCGGAGCGGGGCCGTGCCGATGTGCGGGCCGCCCGTACCGTCGCCTCCGCCGTGCCCGACCTCGGCACCCCCACCACGTTCGTGCTGCTGCGCCACGGCGAGACCCCCCTCACCCCGCTCAAGCGGTTCTCCGGCAGCGGTGGCAGCGACCCGGCCCTCTCCGGCATCGGCCGGCGCCAGGCCGAGCTCGTCGCCGGTGCGCTCGCCGCGCGCGGGACCATTCAGGCCGTCGTCTCCTCGCCCCTCGCCCGCTGCCGGGAGACCGCGGGTGTCGTCGCCGCGCGCCTCGGGCTCGACGTGGGCGTGGAGGAAGGGCTGCGCGAGACCGACTTCGGCGCCTGGGAGGGCCTCACGTTCGCCGAAGTCCGCGAGCGGTACCCGGACGACATGAACGCCTGGCTGGCCGACCCGGAGGCCGAACCCAGCGGCGGCGGCGAGAGCTTCGGGGCCGTCGCCGACCGGGTCGCCGCCGCGCGGGACAGGCTCCTCGCCTCGTACGCGGGCCGCACGGTCCTGCTCGTCTCGCACGTCACGCCGATCAAGACCCTCGTCCGCCTCGCCCTCGGCGCGCCCCCGCAGTCGCTGTTCCGCATGGAGCTGTCCGCGGCCTCCCTGACCGCGGTGGCGTACTACGCGGACGGCAACGCCAGCCTCCGCCTCCTCAACGACACGTCCCACCTGCGCTGAGCGGGCGGCGGCGCAGTCCCGCCGCGGCCCGCGCCAGCGACTCGATCCGCGCCCAGTCCTTCGCCGTGATCGCATCCTCCGGAACCATCCATGTCCCGCCCACACAGCCGACGTTGGGCAGGGCCAGATAGTCCGGGGCGTTCGCCGGGCCGATCCCGCCCGTCGGGCAGAAACGGGCCTGGGGGAGCGGTCCGGCCAGCGACTTCAGGTACGCCGTGCCGCCCGCCGCCTGCGCCGGGAAGAACTTCATCTCCCGTACGCCCCGTTCCAGGAGTGCCACGACCTCCGTCGTCGTCGACACCCCCGGCAGGAACGGCACCCCCGAGGCCTGCATCGCCGTCAGCAGCGCGTCCGTCCACCCGGGGCTGACCAGGAAGCGAGCACCCGCCGCCACGCAGTCGGTCACCTGCCGGGGCGTGATGACCGTGCCCGCCCCGGGTACCGCGTCTGCGACCTGGGCCGCGATCGCCCGGATCGCGTCGAGCGCGGCCGGGGTGCGCAGCGTCACCTCGATCGCGGGCAGCCCGCCCGCCACCAGCGCCCGCGCCAGCGGTACGGCGTCGGCGGCGTCTTCGACGACGACCACGGGGACGACGGGCGCGAGATCGAGGACGGAGGCGGCGGGCGCCGCGTACGGCGACGAGGGCGGCGGCGACGAGGGCGGCGAGGTCACGGCCTCATCCTGCCCGGGGAAAGCAGGGTGCGCAAAGATGGTTGCATATGTTGCAACGGCGATGAGGGGTGCCCCGAACGGCTCAGTGGATCTCCGTCACCACCACGTCCAGCGCCCACGCCTTCCCCGCCCTGGCCGGTGCCTCGGCCTCCACCGTGTACCCCAGGTCCCGCAGCGCCTCCGCCAGTTGGGCCGGGTTCCTGGGCGCGGCACCCGCCGTCAGCAGACTGCGGACGATCCGCCCCTTCGTCGCCTTGTTGAAGTGGCTGACCACCGACCGCTTTTCCACCCCGTCCACGATCTGCGAGTGCAGCACCCGCACCGTCGCCGTCCGCCCCGCGACCTCGCCCTTCGGCTTCCAGGCGGCCGCGTACGCGGAGGACCGCAGATCGAGCACCAGCCCGTCGCCGGCCGCCTCGGGGAGGGCGGCGGCCATCGGGGTGCGCCAGTAGGCGCTCAGTGCCCCGAGACCGGGCAGTTTCACCCCCATCGAGCAGCGGTACGAGGGGATCCGGTCCGTCACCCGGACCGCGCCCCACAGGCCCGAGAACACCAGCAGCGAGCGTGTGGCGCGCCTCTTCGCGGCCGCGTCGAGAGACGCCAGATCCAGGGCGTCGTACAGCACACCGGTGTAGATCTCCCCTGCGGGCCGCGCTCCCGCCGTCCTCAGCTGCGCGTTCTTGGCGATCTCGCCGCGCAGCCCCTCGCTCAGGCCGAGCACCTCGCGCGCCTTGTCGTTCTCGTCGGGGTCTCCCGCACACAGCTCGACCAGCTCGCCGAGCACCGCCTCGCGGGCGGCGGTCAGCCCCGGCAGGGACAGCGACTCCGTCTTCAGCGGGGCACCGCGGCCGGAGGAGGCCTTGCCTTCGGACGGCGGCAGCAGGACAAGCACGGGGTTCTCTCCTTCTGTAGGGCTCCGCGACAGCGTACGGCGTGCCACCTCCCCGCCCCCGCCCTACGCTCGCTGTATGCCCCGCCGCCACATCCGCGTGACCGGCGCCCCCGAAGCCCCCCTCCGGGCCGCCCTCACCGCGCTGCGCACCGCACTGGACGTGCCCGAGAGCTTCCCTCCGCAGGTCCTGGCCGAGGCGGACCGGGCGGCGAGGGACCCCGCCCTTCCCCTCAACGACGCCACCGACATCCCGTTCTTCAACCTCGGCCCTCCCGCCGCCACCGGCCTGGACCAGGCGATGCACCTGTCCCGGCAGGGCACCGGCTACATCGTTCGGTACGCCATCGCGGACGTCGCCGCCTTCGTCGTACCGTCCGGCGCACTGGACGCGGAGGCCCACCGGCGGGTGACCACCCTGTACTTCCCGGACGAGAAGGTCCCGCTGCATCCGCCGGTCATCGGCGAGGGCGCCGCGAGCCTGCTGCCCGGGCAGACCCGCCCGGCCGTGCTGTGGACCATCGGCCTGGACGCGGAGGGCCGTACCCTCGCCGTCGACGTGCGCCGCGCCCTCGTACGCAGCCGGGCCCAGCTCGACCACGAGGGCGTACAGAAGCAGATCGACGACAAGACCGCCGACGAACCGGTGGCGCTGCTCGAGGAGATCGGGCGGCTGCGCGAGCGGCTGGAGGCCGAGCGCGGCGGAATCTCGCTCGTCGTGCCGGAGCAGGAGGTCGTCGAGCGTGACCACAGATACGAACTCACCTGGCGCGCCCCGCTCCCGGCCGAGGGCTGGAACGCCCAGATCTCGCTCCTGACCGGCATGGCCGCGGCCGACCTGATGCTCGCCCACGGCACCGGCGTCCTGCGCACCCTGCTGCCTGCACCGGACGGCGCTGTCGGCAGGCTGCGCCGTACCGCGCACGCCCTGCGCATCGACTGGCCGCACCACGTCTCGTACGCGGCGCTCGTCCGCTCCCTCGACCCGCACCGCCCACACCACGCGGCCTTCCTCCAGGAGTGCACGACGCTGCTGAGCGGCGCGGGCTACACCGTCTTCCGGGACGGGAAGCTCCCGGAGTTCACCACGCACGCCGCCGTCGCCGCGCCCTACGCCCACTGCACGGCCCCGCTGCGCCGCCTCGCCGACCGGTACGCGGCGGAGATCTGCCTCGCGGCCGTCGCGCACGAGGCCCCGCCCGACTGGGTCCTCGGCGCGCTCGACGCCCTCCCCGACGAGATGGCCGAGGGCGCCCGCCGGGCGGCCGCGGTGGAGCGCGAGAGCGTGGACATCGTCGAGGCCGCCCTGCTCGAGGACCGCGTCGGCGACACCTTCGACGGCTGTGTGGTGGACGTGCACGAGGACGAACCCGCCGTCGGCACCGTCCAGTTGGAGTCCCCGGCCGTCGTCGCCCGGATCGAGGGCGGACCGGACCCGCTGCCGCTGGGGGAGCGGCTGAGGGTCCGGCTCACCCGGGCCGATCCGGGAGCGGCGAAGCTGCGGTTCGCGCCTGCGTGACCGCTCGTACGAAACGGCCGGCGTCGTCGGCGTGGAGACGGACGACGCGGACCGCCCGCCGGCGGCCGAGCAGGGTGAAGTGGGCGACGGGCTCGGTGAGTTCGAGCGTGACGGAGGTCTGTGAGCCGACCGGGAGGTCGAGTTCGCCGCGGGCCCGCTCGTGCGTGGTCCGCAGTTCGCGGCGCACGGCCGCGATCCTCTCCAGCGGTATGCACAGATCGACGTGGCAGGCGCAGCGGATGCGGAGGCCCGCGGCGTCCAGGACATGAGGGCGGACCACGAAGGCCGCGTACAGGGAGACGACGAAGAGGACGGTGCAGACGTCCAGGACCAGCATCACCCGGTGCAGCGGCCAGTTGCGCAGCAGCACGGACATGGTGAGCGTCTTGACCACGCACACGAACGCGAGCCCTGACATGACGGCGCCCTGTCCCCGTGCGTACCCGAAGGCCTGTCCGGCCTCCGTCCCATGGATCCGGCGCGCCGCCCACAGCACGAGGCTCGTGAAGAGCCGCATCTCGTGCCGCACCAGGAGGTACGCCGTTCTCATCGCCGGCCCCGGGCGAGCAACCGCAGCGCCCGGCGGAGCGCCTCCGCCTGGGCCGGGGCCAGATCCGCGTAGAGCGCCCGCAGGAAGCCGTGGTCGTGGTCGATGTCCTCCCCGGGTATCAGGGCGTCCGGCAGAAGGCCGGCGATCGCCCGGGCCGCCCCGTCGACGCGCGGATCGTCCGGTCTCGCGTCCACGAGCGCGTCGAGCAGCGCGTACGCCTCCTGCGCCCGCTCCACGGCGCCCGGTTCCCCGAACGCGCCGCCCAGTGCGGCGCTCAGCCGCTCCCGCTCCTCCGGTGCCGCAGCGGTCTCGATCAGCGCCAGCACCTCGCGGTCCTTGGCGGCCATGGGGGAGTCGAGGAAGTCCTCCATACCGGCGAACAGCGCGGCCAGTTCGGGGGAGACGGGACCCTCGGCGGGCAGCCCCTGTCCCAGCAGCGTGCGCAGCCGGGCCCGGCGCTCGTGGATCGCCGCCTCCTGCCGGGCCAGGTCCTCGTCCAGCTCATCGAGCACCTCGGCGAGGTCGCGGCCGGCCCCCAAGCTCTCGGCTTCGCTCGAGCAGGGGGGACCCCCACCGTCCGCGAGGACGTCGCGCACCTCGGCGAGACCAAGGCCCAGCTCGGTCAGCCGCCGGATCCGGGCGAGGACGACGGCGTGCCGCAGGCCGTAGTCCCGGATGGGGGCACCTCCCGCTCGAGCGCAGTCGAGAGTGGGGGACATTGGCGAGCCGGTCGGGTTCGGGCAGCAGCCCGAGGTGGTGGTAGTGGCGCACGGCCCGCGTGGTGACGCCGACGGCCGCGGCGAGTTCTCCGATCCGCATGGGTTCAGTACAAACGCTGACGTCGCGGCAGGGTCACACGATGAGGGGTCAAGCGGCGACGAACCAGCGGCTCAGGGTCTCCTCCAACCCGTCCCCGGTGTCGCCTTCACCTGCGGCCCAGGCCACGAACCCGTCGGGCCGTACGAGGAGAGCGGCCAGCTCCGGCCGCCCGGGGCAGGCCACGGTCAGAACGCCCACCCGGTCGCCGTACCCCTCGGCGCGGGCGCGCAGCTTGGGATCGTCGGCGAGGTCGAGGAGAACGGCGCGGCCGCCGTGCAGATGGTCGCCGAGGCGGGTGCCGTCGGCGAGTTCCAGGTCGGGGGCGCTCTGGCCGGTCAGCGGGTGCTCGCCGGGTAGGTCGTAGTGCTGCCAGACGCCGGAGATCTGCTTGACGAGGTGCGTCGTTCCGGACGTCGTCAGCGCGAGATCGGTGACCACCCGGCGCAGGGCGCGGGCGTGCCGGTCGGGGCGCATCACTGCGATCTGGGCGCGGGTCCAGTCCAGTACCCAGGCGCCGATGGGGTGCCGTTCGGTGGTGTAGCTGTCCAGGAGGGAGTCGGGGGCGAGGCCGCGTACGACGGCGGCGAGCTTCCAGCCGAGGTTCATGGCGTCGCCGATTCCGAGGTTGAGCCCCTGCCCGCCGAACGGCGAGTGCACATGCGCCGCGTCCCCCGCGAGCAGCACCCGGCCCATGCGGTAACCGGTCGCCTGCCGGGCGTTGTCGGTGAACCGGGTCGACGAGTGCACCTGGTGGATGGTCACCTCGGGCACGCCCGACACCCGGCGCAGGGAGGCCTGGAGCTCCTCGGCGGTGACGTGCGCGATGGAGGTCCCCCCGCGCGAGCGAAGTCGAGCGTGGGGGAGGCCGGCGGGCGGCCCGTCGAACTCGACGGTGAGGATCCGGCCGGGGAAGGGCCCGTTGACGTACGTCCCGACGTCCGTCGTGTTCCATCCCGTCCCCAGCCGCTCGCCCCCGCTCATCTCGACGACCGCCTGATAGCCGGTGATCTCCGGAGCGGTACCGGGGAAATCGAACCCGGCGAGCTTGCGGACGGTACTCCGCCCGCCGTCGCACCCCACCAGCCAGCCGGTTCGAATTGTCTTGTCTCCGTCGAGGTGTACGACCACCCCGTCGTCGTCGGCATCGAAGCCGGTCAGCTCCACGCCCCGGCGGACCTCGACGCCGAGCCGCTCGGCGCGGGTGGCCAGGATCCGCTCCAGCTCGGCCTGCGGAACACCGAGGCCGACGCCGTCGGCAGGGCCGATGTCGGCGAACGCCGGGTCGGAGTCGTCGAACAGGTCACCGCGCATCATGATTCCGGCGAAGTGCCCGGCGAACTTCGGGGGAGTCCGGGGCGCACCGGCACCCTGCTCCCCGAGAAAGGCCTGCAGCCGCCACCGGGACTTCTCCCAGGCCGCCGCGAGCTCGGGCAGCATCCCCCGCCGGTAGAGCGCCACCGCGCCCGCCGTGTTGATCCCGCCCGCCTTGATGGTCTCGTCCACCTCGGCCAGCCGCTCCACGACCAGCACGCTCGCCCCGCCGAGCCGCAGCTCGCAGGCGAGAAAGAGACCGACGGGCCCGCCGCCCGCCACCACCACGTCGTAGTCCATGCCGTTCGTGCGCTCCGTCGTCGTCATGCTCTCGGTCACGTTCTCGGTCACGTCCTCAGTCACGTTCTCAGTCACGTCCTCGGTCAGGTTCTCGGTCAGGTTCTCGGTCAGGTTCTCGGTCAGGTTCTCGGTCACCCCTTCACTGTAGTCACTAAAAATTTCGAGCGGCTATAGTTTTCTTGTGATGGATGAAAACAGGCCAGGGGAGTCCTTGCGGGAGCGAAAGAAGCGGGAGACGCGGCAGCGGATCTCGAACGTCGCGACGCTGATGTTCCGGGAGCGCGGCTTCGACCAGGTGACGGTCGCCGAGGTCGCGCAGGCGGCCGGGGTCTCGGCGATGACCGTCTTCAACTACTTCCCGCGCAAGGAGGATCTGTTCCTCGACCGCATCCCGGAGGCCGTCAAGGCCTTCGCCGGGGCGGTACGGGACCGCGCCCCGGGCGAGTCCCCGCTCGCGGCGCTGCGCCGCCTCGCCTTCCGGTTCATCGACGCACGGCATCCGCTGGGTGGGGTGGGGGAGGGTTTCCCGGGCTTCTGGCACGTCGTCGCCGACTCGCCGGCGCTGCGGGCCCGCGCCCGCGAGGGCGCCGAAGAGGTGGAGCAGGCGCTCGCCGGAGCGCTCGCCGAGGCCGGGCTCGCCGAGCCGGAACTGGTGGCGGCCGTGACCGTCGCCGCGTACCGCTCGGTGTGTGTCGTCTCGGTGCGTCGCCAGCTCGCGGGCGACCCGTTCGCGGAGGTCGTCGGGGATCACCGGGAGCGGATGGGGGCGGCGTTCGACGCGCTGGAGCGGATGGGGCTGTGAGTACGTCCGCTTGACGGCTAACGCCGTTAGCCATATCGTCATGGCTAACGGCATTAGCTGAAATGCCCTCTGGAGGCAGCCATGACCAGCACGACCAACATCAACGTGAGTGTGAAGGCACCTCGTACCACCGCCACCCTCCTCCGCCGCACGGCCTGGCTGGCCGGCGCCTTGTTCTGGACGGCGTTCGCGGTGCTGGAGGGCGTCAACCACGGCTGGCTCGCGGGCACGCTCGCCCTGGTCTTCCTCGTGCTGCCGGACCTGACCTTCCTGGTCGCCCTCGACGAGGCGCCCCACATGGCGAAGGGACAGCTGGCGCCGCGCGCGGTGCCGTACTACAACGCCATGCACCGGGCCCTCGTGCCGCTGGCCCTGATGGCCCTCTACACCGTCGCGCCCATCACCTGGGCCCCGGCCTTCGCGGCCCTGTGCGGCTGGCTCGCCCATATCTCGTACGATCGCGCCTTCGGCTACGGACTGCGGACGAAGGAGGGCTTCCAGCGTGGCTGACCGTCCCACCCCGACAGCCGGTGCGCATCTGTCGCCCCGGGCGCGGGAGATCGTCGCGGCGGCCCGGACCCTCCTCGAGGAGTCCGGGCCGTCCGCGCTCACCATGCGCACCCTCGCCGACCACCTCGGCATCAAGGCCCCGTCGCTCTACAAGCACTTCCCCGACAAACAGGCCGTCGAGGTCGAGCTGATCGCCCAGATGCTCGACGAGTCGGCCGAGGCCCTGGAAGCCGCCGAGACCCGCAGCCCCGGGTCGCTGCCGGCGCTGGCGGAGGCCTACCGGACCTACGCCCTCGCCCATCCCCACCTGTACTGCCTGGCCACCGAGCGCCCGCTGCCCCGCGCGTCCCTGCCCCAGGGCCTGGAGGACCGGGCCGCGCTGCCGCTGCTGCGCACCTGCGGCGGCGACCTGAACCGGGCCAGGGCCGCCTGGGCGTTCGCGCACGGCATGGTGATCCTGGAGATCCACGGACGGTTTCCCGACGACGCGGACCTGGAGGCGGCATGGAAACGCGGCCTCCAGGCGTTGCACCCCTAGAGCCATGGAAGGGGGGCACGGTGAGCACACGGGAACAGGCACTGTGGACCAGGGCGCGCCTCGGCCGCTGCGGGCCGCCGCTCGACCTGCTCACCGCCCGCTTCGACAAGCACGTCTACGCCCCGCACGCACATGAGGAGTTCACCATCGGTGTCTGCGTCGGCGGCTCCGAGGTCATCGACTACCGCGGCGGCCATATCCGCACCGGCCCGGGCACCATCGTCGTCCTCGACCCCGGTGAGATGCACACCGGCGCACCCGCCACCGCCACCGACGGCTACGCCTACCGTGCCCTGTACGCGCAACCCTCCCTGCTCACCGACGGCATCGTGGGCGGCCTCCCGCACTTTCGCGAACCCGTCGTCGACGACCCCGAACTGGTCGCCGCGCTGCGTGCCACGCACACCGAACTGAGCGCCTGCCCGGACCCCCTGGAGACCGAGTCCCGCCTTCCGTGGCTGCTCACGGCCCTCGCCCGCCGCCACTCCACGGCCCGCCCGACGGCCGACACGATCCCGGGGGCCGTCACCGTCGCGCACGTCGTACGCGACCGCCTCGCCGACGAACTCACCACCCCGCCCTCCCTCGCCGACCTGGCCGCCGATCTGGGCCTGTCCCGCTACCAGCTGCTGCGTGCTTTCCGTACGACGATGGGGATACCGCCGTACGCCTGGCTCGCCCAGTACCGGGTGACGAGGGCCCGCGGTCTGCTGGAGAGGGGCATGCGCCCCGCCGAGGTGGCCCTGCTCGTCGGCTTCGCCGACCAGGCCCACCTCACGCGCTGGTTCCGGCGGGTGCTCGGGGTGACCCCGGCGGCGTACCGCAACAGCGTTCAAGACACCCGGGCCTGACGCGGCCGAAACTCGCTGCATGACTGCACGTGGCTGGTTTCTGTTCTCCCTGATGGGAGTGATCTGGGGCATCCCCTATCTGATGATCAAGGTGGCGGTGGACGCCGTGTCCCCGTCCATGGTGGTGTTCACGCGCTGTGCGCTGGGCGCCGCGCTCCTGCTGCCGTTCGCGATACGGCAAGGGGGCCTGTCCCTGACCGTACGGGCGCACTGGCGGCCCATGCTGGCCTTCGCGTGCATCGAGATCATCGGCCCCTGGTTCACGCTGACCGACGCCGAGCGACATCTGTCCAGCTCCACGGCCGGACTCCTGATCGCGGGCGTGCCGATCGTCGGGGTGGTGCTGGCCCGGTTCTTCGGCGACACGGAGCGGCTGGGCGTCCGTCGGGTGGCCGGGCTCGCGCTGGGCCTCGGCGGGGTGGGGGTCCTCACGGTCCCGCATCTGACCGGCGGCGACGCGCGTTCGCTGGCGGAGGTGCTGCTGACGGTCCTCGGCTACGCCACCGCGCCGCTGATAGCCGCCCGGCATCTCAAGGAGGTCCCCTCCCTCCAGCTCACGGCGCCTTGTCTGACCCTCGCGGCACTGGTCTACGCCCCGGCGGCCGCGGCCACCTGGCCGTCCGCCCTGCCGTCCGCGCAGGTCCTGGCCGCGCTGGCCGGTCTGGGCGTGATCTGCACGGCCGTGGCCTTCGTGGCCTTCCTGGAACTGATCAAGGAGGCGGGCCCGACCCGGGCGACGGTCATCACGTACGTCAATCCGGCGGTCGCGGTCGCTGCCGGAGCGCTCTTCCTGAACGAACGCCTCACGGCCGGGATCCTCGCCTCCTTCGCCCTGATCCTGGCGGGCTCGGTGCTCGCGACGGCGGGACCGGCCGCCGGACCGAGGCGCGGCGGACGCCCGGTACCATGGTCGACACGGCAGACGAGCCGGGCGGACGGCCGCGTGGGGGTCCTTGTGGACCTCCCCGAGGAACGTCCGGGCTCCACAGGGCAGGGTGGTGGCTAACGGCCACCCGGGGTGACCCGCGGGACAGTGCCACAGAAAGCAAACCGCCCGGCGCTCAGGCGCTGGGTAAGGGTGAAACGGTGGTGTAAGAGACCACCAGTGCCCAGGGTGACCTGGGCAGCTAGGTAAACCCCACCCGGAGCAAGGTCAAAAGGGACCGCCTTTTCGGAAGAAGGGGCGTTCCTGCGCGGACGTTCGAGGGCTGCCCGCCCGAGTCCGCGGGTAGACCGCACGAGGCCGGCGGCAACGCCGGTCCTAGATGGATGGCCGTCGCCGAGGGGCCCGCGAGGACCCCTCGGAACAGAACCCGGCGTACAGCCCGACTCGTCTGCCGCTCTTCATATTCGCAGGTCAGAGGCCATGTTTACTGCCTAAACAGACTCTTGGGGTCGAATCCGGGGCGAATCTGGGGTGTAGGTATCGTCGTTTCTGTCTGCCGTCCATGCGGCATATCCGGGCATTCTGGATGCCAAATGTGATCCAGTGTGGCTCTGTGGCAGACATCTCGGATTCTTGTGCACTCGGAAGTACATGTACGAGGTGTCTCCTTGTCGGCCTGCTCTGGCTGAGGCTGAGCACCGATGGTGCATCCTAAGTCGGCGGGGCGTCACCGGCCGTGAACGGGTGGGCTCGCCCCTGCCTGGGCCTCCTGTCGGAGGAGGGAGAGGTGAGGGCTGTTCATGACTTCGAAGTGCGTTGCCGGCGATGTCGTCGTGCATGAGTGGCAGGCCGCTGACGCCATGGCTGTTGAGGTATGGCATGCCCAGGGCCGGGCGCTGCGCTTCTACGACCGCCGCGGTGCAGGTGTCGGGCTGCGGTTGTCGGCGGACCCGCCCTGCCGAGTAGACGCCGTGACCGGTTGTGGCGGCTCAACCGGCTGGCATTACCAGTTTTGGCGCCGTCGGATCCACGGCGTAGTGGGCGGTGGTGGTGAGCGTCTCGTACGCCCCGGCGCCGTGGAAGCGGTGGGCCTTGGCGAACGGCTCGCGGGCGTGCATCTCCAGTCGGACCGGGGGCTCCGGAACAGGACTCACCGGCCCGTCTCCGGAAACGCCGGGGAAGCGGGGCGCCAGCCCAGCTCGGGGGCGATCAGGTGCCGTACGTCGTGCAGGATCTGTTCGTACTCCTCGCGATGGAACTCGTACGGCAGCTCCAGGCGCAGCTCCGACACCTGCGCGAGGACGGGATCGGCGGCCAGTTGCTCGAGGATCTGCTCGGCGGTGCCCACCACGTCCGGGGCGAAGAGGATCTGCTTGGGGCCGAAGGCCCGCGGTGCCAGGGTGCGCTCGTGCCGGCTCGCCGCGTACTCCCGGTAGCGGGCCCGGGTGGCCGCGTCGGCGCTGTCGTACGGCACGATCACCCGCCCCAGGGCCACCCGTGGTGCCGACCGGACGCCGCCCAGGGCCCGCCGGTACTCGGCGAGCAGGTTCAGCTGGGCCGTGGTGAAGTCGGTGGTGTCCTCACTGCTGACGATGTTCCCGGACAGCAGGTTCAGGCCGTTCTCGGCGGCCCAGCGCACCGAGCGCAGGCTGCCTCCGCCATACCAGATCCGCTCCACCAGACCGGGGTTGTGCGGCTGCAGCCGCGGCCGCTGGATGTTGCCGGGCGAGTGGATCACCGTGTCCGGGCCGCCGAGGTAGTCGCCGCGCAGGTTGTCGACGAGGCGGGCGATCCTGCCGTACGACAGGTCGAAGCCGCGCCAGTCCCCGTCGTACACCAGGTCGCCGAGCAGTTCGGCGTGCGGCATGCCGGTGCTGAAGCCGACCTGGAGGCGGCCGCGGGACAGTACGTCGGCCAGCGCGAGGTCCTCGGCCAGGCGGAACGGGCTCTCGTACCCGATGGGGATGACCGCGGTCCCCAGCTCGACCCGCTCGGTGCGCTGGCCGGCCGCGGCGAGGAACACCGCGGCGGAGCCGACGCCGTGCTCGAGGTGGCGCTGGCGGATCCAGGCCCCGTCGTAGCCGAGCCGTTCGCCGTATTCGAACAGCTGGAGGGTCTCCTCCAGGCCGGTATAGGGGTCGTCGTCGGCGAAGTTGCCCGGGGTGAGGAAGGCCAACGAGGTGATGGTGGGAGTGCTCATGACGCTGGTCCTCGGCTCGTGGTGGTCTCGGGGGTGAGGGAGGGGACACGGCCGCCGGGGATCGCCGCGAGCAGTTCGCGGGTGTACTCGTGGCGAGGGTGGGTGAACAGTTCCTCCGGCGGGCCTGTCTCGACGACGCGGCCGGTCCGCATGACGGCGACCTGGTGCGCGATCTGCCGTACGACGGCCAGGTCGTGCGAGATGAAGAGGTAGGCCACCCCTGTGTCGGCCTGCAACTCGGCCAGCAGGTCCAGGACCTGGGCCTGCACGGACACGTCCAGCGCGGAGACCGGCTCGTCGCACACCACCAGGTCGGGGGAGAGGGCGAGGGCGCGGGCGATCGCCACCCGCTGACGCTGCCCGCCGGACAGCTCCGCCGGACGCCGTTCCAGCGTGGCGGAGGGAAGCGCCACCCGGTCGAGCAGTTCGCGGGCGCGGGCGAGCCGGGAGGCGCGGTCGCCGACCTTGAAGGCCCGGAGTGGTTCGGTGATCACCTCGGCTATGGAGAAGCGGGGGTCGAGGGAGGCGTACGGGTTCTGGTAGACGAGTTGGGCGCGGCGGCGCAGCTGCCTGGTCTGGGCGCCACGCGCGGTGGTGACGTCGGTGCCGTCGAAGAGGATCTGCCCCGCGGTCGCGTCGGCAAGGCGGAGCACCAGGCGGGCGGTGGTGGACTTGCCCGAGCCCGACTCGCCGACCAGGGCGAAGGTCTGGCCCCGGTGGAGGGTGAGGCTGACGTCGTCGACGGCGCGCAGGGTGCGGGGCCCGTCCCCGGTGCGGGGCAGCCTGAACTCCTTGACCAGGTTGCGCACTTCGACCAGGGGCGCCGTCTGCGCGTCGGGGATGGAGACCGGGGTGCGGGGCCGGGCGGTGGTCAGGCTCGGGGCACTGGCCAGCAGGTGCCGGGTGTAGTCGTCCTGCGGGTCGGCCAGGATGTCACGGGTGGGGCCCGCCTCGACGACCTTGCCCTGGGACATCACCACCAGCCGCTGTGCCCGGTCGGCGGCGACCCCGAGGTCGTGGGTCACGAGCAGGACCGCGGTGCCCGACTCCTCGGTGAGGCGCTGGAGATGGTCGAGGATGACCCGCTGCACGGTGACGTCGAGCGCGCTGGTGGGCTCGTCGGCGATGATCAGCTCGGGCTGGGCGGCGATGGCGATGGCGATCAGGGCGCGTTGCCGCATGCCGCCGGACAGTTCGTGCGGATACTGCCGGGCCCGGACGGCCGCGTCGGGCAGCCCGGCCCGGTCCAGCACGGCGACCGCCTCGGCGGGAGCCGAGCGGCGGGTCGCCAGACCGTGGATGCGCAGCACCTCGGCGACCTGGTCGCCGATCCGCTTGACCGGGTTGAGGGAGACGGTCGGGTCCTGGGGGACCAGTCCGATCCGTGCTCCGCGTACGGTGCGCAGTTCGGCTTCGGAGAGGGTGGCGAGATCGTGCCGGCCGAAGCGGACCGTGCCCGCGTCGATACGGCCGTTCGCCGGCAGGAGCCGGGTGATGGCGTGCGCGGTCGTGCTCTTGCCGGAGCCGGACTCGCCGACCACCGCCGTCACCTGTCCCGGCCATACGTCGAGGTCGACGCCCCGGACCGCCGGGATCGTGCCGCCCCGGGTGCGGTACGACACCGACAGGCCGCGTAGCTCCAGCAGGGGTGTGGTCACGTCGTCACCGTTCTCACGTTCGTCTGTCATCGCTGCCGGGACCATTCGCCGTCCAGCGCCCGGGCGATGCGGTTGGTGGCCAGCACGGTCGCGGCGATCGCCAGACCGGGCAGTGCGGTCAGCCACCAGGCGTTGGCGAGGTAGTTGCGGCCGTCGGAGATCAACGTGCCCCACTCCGGGGCCGGCGGGGGAGCGCCGTAGCCGAGGAAGCTCAGCGCCGACACGGCCAGGATGGAGGAGCCGAAGTCGAGGGTGGCCAGGACGATCACCGGGCCTGCGGCATTGGGCAGCACGTGTCGGCTGAGCACCGAGTACCAGCGGGCCCCGCTCGCGCGCGACGCCTCCACGAACACCGCCTGCCGCACGCGCAGTACCTCCGCGCGCGCCACCCGGGCGAACGCGGCGACGCTGGCGATGCCGACCGCGACCGCCACCTTCACCGTGCCGTAGCCCAGCGCGGTGACCAGGGCCAGGGACATGAACAGCGCGGGGATGGACAGCAGTACGTCGACGAAGCGCATCAGCACGTCGTCCACCCAGCGGCCCACGAACCCGGCGACCACCCCGAGCAACCCGCCGACCACGAACGCCACCAGCACCGCGATCAGCGTGGCCTTCAGGGACAGCTGGGCGCCATGGACGACCCGCGAGAACACATCGCGGCCCAGCTCGTCCGTGCCGAACCAGTGACTTCCGCTCGGGCCGCGGAAGTTCTGCGACGGCACGCCCCTCAACGGGTCCTGCGAGGCGAACAAGTCGGGCCAGAACGAGGCCAGCACCACCAGCACGAGGACGACCACCGACAGCAGCAGACCCGGGCGGCGCACCACGAAGCGCAGCAGCCGCCGTACATCCACGCGGCGTCCCGGCTCCGGCCCCGACCCCGCCTCGACCGGGCGGGCCGGTCCCAGCGCCGTCTCGGCCGGGTCGTCGACAAGGCTCTGGCTCATGCGAGTGCCGCCCTTCTGCCCGAGGCCACCACGATCCGCGGATCCAGGAGCGGATAGACCAGGTCGATGACCAGGTTCGTCGTCACGAAGATCAGCGCCCCGAAGGCCACCACCCCCTGGACCACCGGGATGTCCTGGGCGGTGACCGCCGCCGCGGTCACGCGCCCGAGGCCGTCGCGGGAGAACACCGTCTCGACGACCACCGAACCGGCGATCAGCTGCCCGACCAGCAGGCCGACGACCGTCAGCGCCGGCAGGGACGCGTTGCGCAGCGCGTGCCGCAGATGCACCCGCCAACGGCCGGCGCCCTTCGCCCGCGCGGTCTCCACATACGCCTGGTCCAGCGCGGTGAGCAGGCTCTTGGCGAGCACCTGGGCGACCTGCGCGCCGGTCGGGACCGCCAGCGTCAGGGCCGGCAGGACCAGCCCCTTCAGGCCGTCGTTGCCGAACGCGGGGAACCAGTGCAGCCGGAAGGAGAACGTCTCGACGAGCAGCAGCCCCACCCAGAACGTCGGAACGGACACCCCCAGCGGCGGCAACGACAGCAGCAGCTGCCGCAGCCAGCGCCGGGTGGTGTAGGTCGCCAGCACCGCCAGACCACCGCCGAGCAGCACCGCCAACAGCAGGGCGGCACTGGTCAGTTGGAGGGTCTGCGGCAGCGCGTCGGCCAGCGTCGAGGTGACCGGGCGACCGGTGGACACCGAGTCGCCGAAGTCCCCGCGCACCGCCCGTCCCAGATAGTCGGCGTACTGCACCAGCACCGGCTTGTCGAAGCCGTACTCGTGCCGTAGGGCGGCGATCTGCTTCGGGTCGACCTGCCCCGAGTCCATCCCGGCACTGGCCATCGCCGTGACCGGGTCGCCCGGCAGATAGTCCAGCACCAGGAACGAGACCGTGTACGCCGCCCACAGCACGCCTACCGCCTGCGCGAGCCGTTTGATCACGTAGCGGCGCATGCGCTAGCCGATCCAGGTGTCGTGCAGCTGGAGCCGGCTGGAGGCGTCGAAGTTCAGGTCGTGCACCTTCTTCGACACACCCAGTTGGGTCTGGAGCTCCACGACCGGCACGTAGTAGGCGTTCTGCACGATCAACTGCTGTGCCTGGCCGATCAGTTGCTTGCGCTTGGCGGTGTCCGTGGTCGCGGCCTGCGCGGCCAGGGCCGTGTCCAGGCTGCTCGTCGGCACGCGGTAGAAGTTGGCCAGCTTCGTGGAGAAGGAACTGCGCAGGATGTCCGGGTCGGCCCGGGTGACGTTCCCCCAGGCCGCGTCGTAGTCGCCCGACTGCAGCGTCGGCGCGAGCTGGGTGACCTGGAGCTGCTTGAGGGACACCTGGACGCCGACGGCCTTGAGCTGCTGCTGGATCAGCTCCAACGCGGGCTGGTTGGTGGCGGCGTTGGGGATCCAGTCGATGGTCAGGCTGAGCTTCTTGCCGTCCTTGGTGCGGATGCCGTCACTTCCGGTCTCCCAACCGGCCGCGTTCAGCAGGGACTTGGCCTTGGCCGCGTCGGACGTCAGGCCCGAGGCGAGGCTGGTGTAGTCGGGCGTGGTGTGCGCGAGGACGCTGGTGGCCGCCTGGGTGCCGGTCGGGAACACGGTGTCTGCGATCTGCTGCCGGTCGGTGGCGTACAGGATCGCCCGGCGCACTCGCGCGTCCTTCAGGGACGGCCGTGAGTTGTTGAGGCCGAGGCCGAACACGACGCCGGGGTTGGCCCGTCGCTGGAGGGTGACCTGGCCGCCCTTGAGCGCCGCCTCGTTGGCCTTGCCGACGCTGCTGATCGCGTCCACCTGGCCGGACTGGAGACTGCCCGCCCGTACACCCGCCTCCGGTACGACCTTGAACACCAGCTTGTCCAGGTACGCCTCGCCCTTCTTGGTCCACAGCGAGGAACCCCAGGCGTATCCGGTGCGCTTGGCGAGGGTGAGCGACTGGTTCTGCACGTACTGCTTCAGTACGAAGGGCCCGGAACCGATCACGCCCTCACTGCACTTCTGCTGCGGGGTCTTCTTCACGCTCGCCGACGACTCGATGCCGAGTGAGTGCGTGGAAGTGGCCTGCAAGAACTGGGTGTTGGGCTGGTTGAAGGTCACCTTGACGGTGAGCGGGTCGATCACGGTGGTGCTCTTGACGCCGCTCAGATAGCCCTCGGCCAGGGTTCCCAGGGCGCCGAGCTTCGGCACCGCGTCGAAGTTGTCCTTGACCACCTGCGCGGTCAGCTTCGACCCGTCGCTGAAGGTGACACCCGAGCGCAGACGGAAGGTGAACGTCGTGGCGTCGGAGCTGATGTCCCAGCTCTTCGCCAGCCACGGCACGATCTTGCCGGTCTTGGGGTCCTGGTCCGTCAGCGAGTCTACGATCTGGCGCACCGAATAGATGGTCTCGTTGCTGGCGACCTGCTGCGGATCCACGCAGCCGGCGTCCGAGCCCACCGCGAAGGTCAGGGTGCCGCCGGACTCGGGCTGCCCGGTGCCGCTGCCGGAATCGCCGCCGCTGGAGCCGCAGGCGGTCAGCAGAACACTGGTGGTGACAAGGGCGGTCAGCGCCGCCAACCGAGAAGTTCTGACATGGGGAAGTGCAATCACGGAGGGCTTCTCCTACTCGTGTCACCAGGCACGGTGGCTGTGCGAGACATGGCCGTGCGTGGGCGTGCGGCCCCGTTCGGCGCGATGCCGACGCCGGGAGCGCTGTGCAGACAGGGATCAGGGGGAAACGAGGATCAGGCGCAGACGGATGCGGCGAGAACTGGTGCCGGACTGCGACCAGCGGTGGGAAGGCCCGTCAGGCCTGACAGAGACAGCTGGTCGAGCGCTTGAGGTCGATGTGGCGCCGACGAGAGAGCCGGGAGAACACGGTGGCGCCGACGAAGCGGGCGCTGAGGTCACCACCGTGGCGCATGCCGGTCCTCCACACTTCCGGCCCCGGTCACGGGGCCACGCGCTTGCGGGATCGTCGGTGATCCTGCCGGGCTTTCACCTGGAGCACCCCACCGCGGGGGAGGGTTGCCGGTCAGCGAGCCAGGGCTTGACGCTGACACTCAATGCCACTTGTGATCGTACGGAGAGATCTTTCCGTTGGTCAACGGCCAAGCGCGGCTCAGGAACCGCCGCGCTCGCGGGGGATCTTCTGGCCGGCCTCGATCGCCACCGGCAGTCGGTTCTCGGCCGGGGGCAGCGGGCAGGTGGCCAGGTCCGTGTAGGCGCACGGCAGGTTCGCGGCGCGGTTGAAGTCCAGGGCGACCGTGCCGTCGGCGGCGGGCGGCTCCAGGGACAGGGAGCGGTTGGCGGCGTAGGTGGTGACCCCGGAGGTCTCGTCGGTGAACAGCACCATCAGTCGGCCCGCGCCATGGCCGGGGAACGCGGTCAGCGACAGCGGGCGCCCGTCCAGCTCGAACTCGACCCTGCCCGGAGCGTCGTACACATGCTCAAGGCCCTCGACCGCGGCGCCCACGGTGGTCGGCCGCGGCGTGTCGAAGGGGATGTAGCGGCCCGTCACGGCCCAGCGCGGGTCGGGGGCGTAGGCGGGCGTTCCGGTGAAGGCCGTGCGCAGCGGCGCGTCCGGGTGCCGGGGGCGCACGATGTCGTTGCCGCCGCGCTTGGCGACCTCGATGACGGCGTCTCCCCAGACCGCGTCGACGCCACCGCGTTCGGGAAGCACGCCGAAGCGGTGTTCACCGTGGACCGGCGTTCCGTCGACGATCAGTTCCTCGCCGTCGTCGAGGTCTACGACGACCCCGTCGGGGCCGGTGCGCCACGCACCGGGCGCGTCCGGGAAGCGCTGGGGCCGGTCGTCGAGCCAGTGCAGGCCGGTGATCGCCAGGAACCCGTGCGGGTCGGCGAGCCGGGCCTCCTGGGCGCGGTACCACTCCAGCCAGTTCTCGGTGAAGGCCTGGAGGTCCGTTGCGGTGGCCTCGGTGGTCATGGGTTCTCCTTCGTCACGGGGGTGCAGGGGGGCCGGTCGGGCCGTCGGTTCGACCGGCGTGTTCAGCGGGCCAGTTCGCCGAGGAGACGCCAGGTGCGTCGGCGGTCGGCTTCTCCCGCGATCTCGGTGCCCGAGAACACGACCTCGGTGGCGCCGGCGTCGCGGTAACGGCGTACCTCGGCCTCGACGGTCTTCTCGTCGCCGATCACGGCCAGGTCGGCGGCCCGCCGGCCGCCGGAGAGCTCGATGACCCGGGCGTAGGACGGGATCTGTTCGTAGAACGCGAGGTTCTCGGTGGCTTTGGCCCGCACCGCGTCCACGTCGTCGGTGACCACGCCGGGCACCAGGGCCACGATCCTGGGCGCGGGGCGGCCGGCGGCCTCGGCCGCGGCGGTCAGGGCGGGCACGATGTGGTCCGCCAGGGCGCGCGGTCCCGCCAGGTAGGGCAGGATCCCGTCCGCCAGCTCACCGCTGACCCGCAGCGCCTGCGGCCCCATCGCGGCGACCAGCAGGGGGACACCGCTCTCGGCACCCGGTACCCGCGCCGGGACCGGGGTGGTCGCGGTGAGCAGCTCACCGTGGAAGTCGGCCGTGCCGGTCTCGGTCAACTGCCGCAGTGCGGTGAGGAATTCACGCAGCCGCGCGATGGGGCGTTCGAAGGGCAGGCCGAAGCCGGTCTCCGTCAGCAGTTTCGTGCCCAGCGCCAGGCCGAGGTGGTAGCGGCCGTGGGTCGCGGCCTGAGCGGTCTGGGCCTGGCTGGAGACCAGCAGCGGGTGGCGGCCGAAGACGGGGATCGCGGAGGTGCCGACCTGCAGTCCGGGCACTTCCCGCCCGACGATCGCCGCGAGCTGAGGTGAGTCCGCGCCGAAGGTCTGCCCGAACCAGGCCGACCGCAGACCGGCGCCCGCGGCCTCCTGGGCCAGTTGCACGGTGGCGTCGACCTGGTTCGGCGCGTCGGACGCGTTGAGCGCTACTCCAACAGTCATGTCAGTCAGAACGGGCGTCGGTCGAACCCGCATTCCGGTCTGTGTGTGACAGCTTCTTGTCAGTCATGTGTACTCAGTCCTGAGCGGAAGGGCCATCCCGGTGCTCAGCCCGCCTGCCGTCGGTCCCGCGCGGACCGGTGCGTGAGGGGTTCGCGCAGACCGAGGTGGTCGCGGAGCGTCGTACCGGTGTACTCGGTGCGGTAGATCCCGCGTTCCTGCAGTTCCGGGACGAGCAGGTCGACGATGTCGTCGAGGCCGTCGGGGATGAGGTACGGCGTGACGTTGAAGCCGTCGATGGCGCCGTGCCGAACGAAGTGGGCGAACTTGTCGGCCAGGCCGGACGGAGTGCCGACGTGCCCGCGCTGCGGGCCGAGCGCGATGACGGTCTCGCGCAGCGACCAGCCGTGCGCCTCCGCCTTCGCCCGCCATTCGGCCACGACCGCGCGCGGATCGGCGATGCGCCGGGCGCCGAAAGAGCCGTCGTTCTCGGTGACGACCGGATCCTCCTTCGGCAGTGGCCCGTCGGCGTCGCGGTCCGAGAGGTCGATGCCCCACAGCAGCCCGGCGATCCCCAACGCCGTGGCCGGCGTGACCTGTTGGAGCCGGATCCAGTGCTTCTTCTCCTGGGCCTCCTCCTCGGTGGCGCCGAGGATGATCTCGGTGCCGGGCAGGATCCGCAGGTCGTCGTCGGGTCGGCCGACGGCGCGCAGGCGGTTGCGGATGTCGTCGGCGAAGGCCAGTGCGTCGTCGAAGTCGTTGCCGTGCGCGGAGAAGATGACGTCGGCGTTGCGGGCGGCGAAGTCGCGCCCCTCGCCGGAGTCCCCGGCCTGGAAGATCACGGGGTGGCCCTGGGCGCTGCGCGGCAGGGTGGGGGCGAGGTCGACGTCGAACTGCGGTCCGCGGTGGTGTACTCGTCGTACGGCACCGGGCACCGACCATTCCCGTGCAAGCGCGGAGTCGGCGATTGCTCCGTCTTCCCAGCCGTCCCACAAGGCGCGGGCCACGGTGAGGAACTCCTCGGCGCGGCGGTAGCGGTCGGCGTGGTCCAGGTAGCCGCCGCGGCGGAAGTTGGCGCCGGTCCAGGCGTTGTCCGTGGTCACCACGTTCCAGCCGGCGCGGCCTTCGGAGAGCAGATCGAGTCCGGACAGGCGGCGGGCCAGATCGGCGGGTTCGTTGAAGGTGGAGTTGGAGGTGGAGACCAGGCCGATCCGGCGGGTGACCGCGGCCAGCGCCGCGAGCTGGGTGATGGCGTCCGGCCGTCCGGCCACGTCGAGATCGTGGATCCTGCCGTCGACCTCGCGCAGCCGCAGCCCCTCGCCGAGGAAGAATGCGTCGAACAGGCCCCGTTCGGCTGTCTGCGCGACCCGGCGGAAGGAGGCGGGGTCGATCTGGGAGCCGCTTTCGGGGGCGGACCAGATGGTCCAGTGGTTGACGCCCTGGAAGAACACCCCGAAGTGCAGCTGGGCGTGCGGCCGGGGGACGTCGAGGGGATCGGTGCGGGTCATCGGGCGTCCTCCTGGGCGGCCACGGCAGCGGCGGCGAAGCGATTGGCGGGGCGCTCCAGACCCAGGGCCGAGCGCAGGGACGTACCGGGCAGCGGGCGGGCGACGAGGCGCCGCTCGGACAGGGCCGGCAGCACGACGCGGGAGAGGACGGGCAGGTCCTCGTCCAGCACCAGCGGATGCAGCCGTACGCCGTCGACGTGACGGCTCAACTCGGCCAATTGCGCGACCAGTTGGTCCGCTGAGCCGACGTGCCGCAGCCACCCCCGGTCGGTCCACGACGTGTGCCGTTCCAGATCGGCGACGCGCTCGGCGGCCGTGGCGTCCGGTGTGTCCAGCGCCACCTCGACCTCGGCGAAGACGCGGGGCGTAGCGGCGGCGGCAGCGGCCGTGGCGACCGACGTGAGGTCGCGCCCCTCGACGAGAGCGACGTCGAGCTGTGCGGCGGGAACCCGGTCCGGCCGGCCCAGGACGACCAGCTGCCCCTGAGGCGGGCGCGGCACGATCGCCGGGCCCTTGACGGCATACGTCTCGCCCGTGAAGTCGATGTAGTGCAGCCGCTCGCGGTCGAGGTAGCGGCTGGTGGCCACGGACCGGATGACCGCGTCGTCCTCCCACGAGTCCCACAGGGCGCGGGCCACCTCCACACCGTCCCGGGACTCCCGGGCCCGCGCGGCGGCGTCGGCGATCAGCGGCCGCCCCCAGGCACGCGCTGCCTCGGGACGTTCCTCCTCCGTCACCACCCACCCGGCGCGACCGGCGGAGACGTGGTCCAGGGACGCCAACTGGCTGGAGACATGGAAGGGTTCGGCATACGTGACCGGGACGACGGGCGCGATCCCGATGGTGCTCGTGGACGCCGCGACGAAGGCTGCCCGCTCCACCGCGCCGATACGGCCCACCGGATCCGGTGAGGCGCCGGGCGGCAGCACGCCGTCATCCAGGGTGATCAGGGTGAACCCGGCGTTCTCGGCGATGGCGGCGACCTGGGCCACGCGGCGCGGTGTGAGCAGCTGATCGGGGGAGTGGGCGGCGCGGCGCCAGGCCGCGGGGTGGGCGCCGTCGCCGTCGATCTCGACGGCGAGGTGCAGGGCGGGGCCGGTCAATGGGGTTCCTTCCGGGAAACACGAGGACTCGCGGCCACAGGGCCGCGACGAGACAGCCGACGGGACGGCCGGCAGGGGTCAGGCGTGTACGGAAGGACAGACGGCGGAGGAGGTACGGCAGTAGTCGACATGCCGCCGGGTGATGAGCCGTGCACCGGTGCACGCACCGCGCGGTGCCGCGCCCAGTACGTGCATCGAACCCTCCACCTGTCAGGAACTTTCCCTTTCAACGTACGTCGCCCGCCCCTGTGAGTGTCAAGGTCGACCATGGCCAAGGGGCATCTGATCCGCTGGGACGCGTGGTGGACGCATCTTTCCCGTTGTGCTTTGATCCGGCCATGGAGACCACTGGCCCGGCGCACACGGTGCTGCTCGACCCGTTCTGGGTGAGCCGCCGCGCCGATCAGTTCGACCAGGTCTGTTGCTGATCGCCGTTCGACGGCTCGCGATCTAGCTCTTCTCTTTCTGCCTGCAGCTTTCTCTTGCCCTCAACCAGCCGCTCTCCGGGCGTAGTTGTGAGGCGCGCGCGTTCGCCCTGCCGTGAAGGAAACCCCCATGGCCCAGTCCACAGCCCTGCCTGTCATCGACATCTCCCGCTTCCACGCCCCGGACGCGGACCGTGACGCCTTCCTCGCCGAACTCCGCTCCGCCGCGCACGAGGTGGGCTTCTTCTACGTCACCGGGCACGGCGTCCCCGCAGCACTGCGGGAGGAGGTGCTGAGCGCGGCACGCCGCTTCTTCGCGCTGCCGGAGGAGCAGCGGCTGGAGATCGAGAACCTCAACTCGCCTCAGTTCCGGGGCTATACGCGCACCGGCACCGAATACACCGCGGGCAGCGCCGACTGGCGGGAGCAGATCGACATCGGTCCCGAGCGGACGGCGCTCGATGTCGGCCCGGACGATCCCGACTACCTGCGTCTGATCGGTCCCAATCAATGGCCGTCCGCACTACCGGAGTTGCGGGACATCGTGCTGCGCTGGCAGGCGGAGGCGCTGCGGGTGAGCCGTGAGGTGCTGCGGGCGCTCGCGGCGGCGCTCGGACAGGACGAGGGCTACTTCGACCAGTGGTTCGACGACGAGGCGGCCGTGCACGTGAAGATCGTGCACTATCCTCCGCGCGCCGCCGAGGACGCCGACCAAGGGGTGGGCGCGCACAAGGACTACGGCTACCTCGCCCTGCTCCAGCAGGACGAGGTCGGCGGGCTCCAGGTGCAGCGCGAGGACGGGGTGTGGATCGACGCGGTGCCGGTGCCCGACGCCTTCGTGTTCAACATCGGAGAGATGCTGGAGATCGCCACCCAGGGATATCTGAAGGCCACTCAGCACCGGGTCGTGAGCCCGCGGTCGGGCGTCCACCGCTACTCGATTCCCTTCTTCCTCGGCCCGCGTCTGGACGCGGTCGTCGAGCCACTGCACCTCCCTGAGGAGCTGGCAGCGCTGAGTCGAGGGGTCACCGACGACCCGGACAACCCGCTCCTCGCCGCTTTCGGGGAGAACGCGGTCGTCGGCTGGCTCCGCTCACATCCCCGGGTCGCAGAGCGCTGGTGGTCCGACGTCCTGGCCAAGCCGGAGGCCGGACGATGACCGACTGGGCCTTCGAGACACGCCAGGTCCACTCCGGTGCCGTCCCCGACCCCACGACCGGCGCCCGGGCGGTGCCGATCCACCCAGCCACCAGTTACGTCTTCCGGGACACCGCGCACGCCGCCGCGGCCTTCGAACTGGCCGACCTGACCACCCACGCCTACACGCGGCTGTCGAACCCGACCACCGCCGTGGCCGAGGAGAGGATCGCCTCCTTGGAGGGCGGATCGGCCGCAGTCGCCGTGGCCAGCGGCCAGGCCGCGACGACGCTCGCCCTGCTCAACCTGGCACGCGCAGGCGATCACATCGTGGCCTCGTCGTCCCTGTACGGCGGTACCCGTACCCTCCTGGAGCACACGTTCGCCGACTTCGGCATCGATGTCACCTTCGTCGACGACCCGGACGACCTGGGCGCGTGGTACACGGCCGTACGTCCCACCACGAAGGCCTTCTTCGGCGAGACCATCGGCAACCCGCGCGGCAACGTCCTCGACGTCGAGGCGGTCGCCCGCATCGCCCACGAGGTCGGCGTCCCACTCGTCGTCGACAACACCGTGCTCACCCCGTACCTGCTGCGGCCCTTCGAGTACGGCGCCGACATCGTCGTGCACTCCACCACCAAGTTCCTGTCCGGCCACGGCACCGGCATCGGCGGAGTCGTCGTGGACAGCGGGCGCTTCGACTTCGGCGCCGATCCCGACCGGTGGCCCGGGCTGACCCGCCCGGATCCGACGTACAACGGGCTGTCCTTCTGGGACTCCTTCTCCGACCTCGGCCTCGCCTACGCACTGCGTCTGCGGACCCGGCTGGTCCGGGATCTGGGACCGGCCGTCTCGCCCTTCAACAGCTTCCTGCTCCTCCAGGGCCTGGAGACGCTCAGCCTGCGCATCGAACGGCACGTCTCCAACGCCCAGTTGCTCGCGGAATGGCTGGTGGAGCAGCCGCAGGTGACGCGGGTGCACTACGCCGGGCTGCCGACCAGCCCGTGGCAGACGCAGGCCAAGCGCTATCTGCCGCGCGGTGCCGGAGCGGTCCTCGCGTTCGAACTTGCGGGCGGTCTGGAGGCGGGCCGGCGTTTCGTCGAAGGGGTCTGGCTGTTCAGCCATCTCGCGAACATCGGCGACGTACGCAGTCTCGTCATCCACCCGGCCTCCACCACTCACGCCCAACTCGCCCCGGACCAGCAGCTCGCGGCCGGTGTCACGCCCGGGCTGGTGCGGCTGTCGGTCGGCATCGAGGGCGTCGACGACCTGATCGCCGACCTCGAAACCGGTCTGCGGGCAGCCGTCGTATGAAACCCACTTCACGCATCCAAGGAGCAGGATCCGCCATGCGCCGCAGCACCGTCGTCCGGCTCGCCGCCACCGCAGTCCTGGCCGGCCTGGCCGTGACGGCGTGCGACTTCACCGAGCTCGTGGTCCCCGAGCTGCGCCGACGCGGCCTGCTCCGCACCCACTGCACGGGTCGTACGCGGCGCGACCACCTGGGCCTGCCGCGGCCGTCCCGGCAGGCGTAGATGCTCCCGGGAGAAGACCGCGCCGCACGACGGGTGCTGCTGGTGTGCATGGCCGCGGGCGCCACGACCCTGCTGGACCAGGCCGTCCTGAACATCGCGGTCCCGAGCATGCGCCAGTCCATCGGAGCCACCGGGGCGGACGTCCAGTGGATCGTGGCCGGGTACTCGCTGGCCTTCGGCCTCGCCCTGGTCCCCGGCGGCAGCCTCGGTGACCTGCACGGGCGCAAGTGTCTCTTCCTGGCCGGGGTGGCGGTCTTCCTCCTGGCCGGGGTGGCGGCCGCGACGGGAGGAGGGCCCGGGACCCTGATCGGTGCCCGGCTGGTGCAGGGTGCCGCGGCCGGGCTCGTCAACTCGCAGGTGATCGGCACCATTCAGGACGTCTTCCACGGTCAGGCCCGCGGTCGTGCGCTGGGCCTCTACGCGGTCACCGGCGGCGTGGCCACGGCCCTCGGCCCGCCACTCGGCGGTGCGCTCGTCGCCGGACTCGGCCCCGAGGCGGGCTGGCGGTGCTGCCTGTTGCTGAGCTCACCGTGCGCGGTACTCACCCTGACCCTCGCTGCCAGATGGCTGCCCCCGCCCCGGCGCACCGCCCGCAACTCCCGGCTGGACGTCCTCGGCCTCGGTCTGCTGTGCGGCTGCACGCTGACGCTGATGGTGCCCTTCATCCGCACTCCGGGCAGCGGGGCAGAGGCACTCCTGTGGGGAACTGCGGTGTGCGCTCTGGCAGCCGTCTTCGCCGTGCATCAACGCCTACGGGTGCGAAGGGGCCGTCAGCCACTGGTGCACCCGGCGCTGACCTCGTCGAAGCCGTACATGCTGGGCACGGCCGTCGCCATGGCCCAGTTCGGCTCCTCACTGGCCGCGTTCCTCGTGCTCACCGTCTTCCTTCAGGACGGGCTGGGCCTGTCCGCTCTGCTCACGGCGGCGGTCACCCTTCCCGGGGCTGTCGGGATGGGCATCTCCTCGGCCCTCGCCTGGCGGCTGGTGCGGCGCATCGGACCGCGCACGGTGACCGTCGGTCTGACGCTGGGCATCGGTGCCGCCCTGGCCGGGGCGGCGGTCGCGCTCTGTGTGCCGACGGCGGTGCTGCCCATGGCTCTGGCGGGAACGCAGCTGATGTCCGGCGTCGCCGGAGGGCTCACCGTCTCACCCAACCAGACCCAGGTGCTCCAGCACGCTCCGGCAGAGGCCGCGGGAGTGGGCGGCGGGATCCTGCAGATGGCCCAGCGTATCGCGGCGGCCGTCTGCCTCAGTGCCGTCCCCGCGGTGTATCTGCACACCGCTTCCGGCCCGCCGGGAGGCAGCCACCCCCGGGCCGGGTACGCGCTGGCCTCCTGTGTCTGCGCCGGCCTGCTCGCCGTCGCCCTGCTGCTGTCCCTGCTGCGCCAGGCCGCCACGCCGCCCCACCCGTCCGTACTCGCGCCGCCGAACCACGTCGGCGTGGTCCCCCGCCCCAAGGAGACGACCTGACCACCCGTGGCGTGGGTGCCGCACCCCGTCGCCCCCTCACCCCACCGAAACCCAAGGAGAACACGTGAGTTCGACCAGAACCCGGCCCGCCCTCGTCGTCCTGGGCGCGGCGGCGCTGCTGACCGCCTCCGTCGCCGTTCCGCAGGCCTCGGCTGCCGGCCGTACGTCCACGGCTCTCGCCTGGTACGACGCCACAGCCGAGACCATCGCGACGGCCGGGGCATCCACCCAGATCACCAACAGCCGTACATGGGCCATCAGTTGGCTCGCGGCCGCCCGGGCCACCCGGAGCGTCCCCGCCGGTGTCGACCGCGGTGCGTATCAGGAGGCAGCGCTCGCCGGGGCTGTACACCGCGCTCTGGTGACGCTGGCCCCGAGCCGAACGGAGCAGCTCGACGCGAAGTTCAAGGAGACTCTCGACGCGATTCCCGACGGCCCGGCCGAGGAGCGGGGCGTCGCGGCGGGGGAGAAGCAGGCCGATCTCGTCCTGAAGTCGCGGGAGGGCGACGGTCTCGACCCCGCCGCGGTCAACGCGCCCTATCCCGTCAAGCCCGCGGCGCCGGGCGTGTGGCAGCCGACGCCACCCGACTACGCGCCGGCGGCCCAGTACGGCAACCGTCTCGCCAAGCCGTTCCTGCTCAGGACGCAGAGTCAGTTCCGGCTCGCCCCGCCGCCCGCCCTGGACTCCGAGCGCTATGCCGCCGATCTCGCGGAGGTGCGTGCGTACGGCGCCGCGGACAGCACGGTGCGCAGCGCCCGCCAGACCGAGACCGCTACCTTCTGGCTCGGCTCCTCCCTCACCCTCTACACCGAGCCGCTGCGTGTGGCGCTTTCCCGCACACATCAGGGGATCGCCGGGCAGGCGCGGTTGGTCGCGCTGTTCCATGTGGCGCTGGTGGACACGCAGATAGCCACCTCCGACAGCAAGTACGCCTATGAACGCTGGCGTCCGGTGACCGCGATCCGCACCGGCAGCATCAAACCCGACGCCGACTGGACGCCGCTGCACACCACCCCGGCGCATCCGGACTACCCGAGCGGCCACAACACCTACGCGGGCGCCGCGCAGACCGTCCTGTCGGCGCTCGCAGGTCCGCGTACCGCCCCGTTCGCACTGACCAGCCCCACCGCGCCGGGCGTGACCCGGACCTACACCACCTGGAAGCAGCTCTCGGACGAGAACGTCGACGCCCGGGTCTTCTCCGGAATCCACACGAGGTCGGCCGACGAGGCGGGGATCACGCTCGGCACGAACGTGGCACGGTACGCCCTGCAGAACACGGGACGGCTCTTCGCTCCGCGCTGACTCTCCGCGCGCTCACCGGCATCGCGGCGCTCACTCGAACGCCGCCGCCGCGCCACGCAGGGCCTGGGCCACGGCCGCCGGTGAGTCCGGTCCCGGGGCGCCCGGGCGGTAGGTGACCGAGCGGAGGGTGCCGGTGTAACGGAAGACGCCATGCTGTTCGTACAGCGGCCAGGAGACCGGCGACTTGCGGCCCACGCCCACGCTGATGCCCTGGAACGGCGCCATGCCGATCAGCTGGTGGACCGATTCCGCCACGGCCCTGTCCGTCCCGTCGACGGACAGGGCGAAGCGCCGGCCCAGGCCGGGCTCGGCGGTGGCGGTGAGTCCAGTCGCACATCGAACGCCCAGAGAACACGGTCCGCCGGCAGTGGCGCGTCGGGGACGTCGCGCTCTGGGACAACCGCGCCACCCAGCACTACGGCGTGGACGACTCGGACGACCACACCCGCACCCTGCGCCGCGTCACCATCGACGGTGACGTGCCGGTGGACGTGGACGGCCGCCGCTCGGCGCTGCTCACGCCCGAATCCGTGCCGGAGCCCGCGTACGGTATCGCCTCGGGCGCCTTCACCGACGGCGCGGTCGCCCAGACTGACCTGCTGATCGGACGGCCCGCGAGGGCACGCACCTGGAACAGGCGATCACGCCCGACCCGGTGTGCGTGCCCTCGCGTTCGTTGCTGCGGACAGACCGCGTGGGCGTGTCCCGAAGAAGCGGAGAAGTTCTCCGTGTCCGCAATGCAAGACCTGTCCGGGAAGTTCTTGACCAACCTGGTGGACATCTGCTGAACTCCCGACCCATGAACCCGCGCGTGGACCTGACCCGGCGGCGCCACATCGATCTGGCGCACGTCTCCAGCGCGTTTTGTTGTCGCTGATCCGGCAAGTGGTCCCCGGCAGCGGCCGGTGCGTGCCCATGACGCGCGCCGGGCAGCGGCGGTTCAAGGCCGCCCACACCACGATGCCTCCCCACGGGATCGTCGTATCCACCTCCTGAGGGCTCCCGCTTCCTCTCCTTCTCGCATTCGTGTGAGCCGGGAGCCTGTGCGCGCACGCCGACGCGGTCGCTGAGAACGCGGCTGTAGCGGTCCTGCGACCACGCGCCTTCTCTCCGCCCGCCCACCGGCGCTTCGCGTGTGGCCGATCAGTCCTGCGCAGTACCAGCCCCATCACCCGACTCCCCGATCCTCAGCACCCCTTGGTGTGCCCGTCTGTCCGGGAGGGACCCCCTCATGTCTGTGTCCATCCGTAAGCTCACCGGCCGCATCGGCGCGGCCGTGGAGGGCGTCGACCTCACGGCGACCCCCGATCTCGCGACGATCACGGCGCTCCGTGACGCCCTCAACGAGCACAAAACGATCGTCTTCGACGACGTGAACCTCGACAACGCAGGCCAGGAGCGCGTGGCCCGGTGGTTCGGCGAACTCACCACCGCCCACCCCAACGTGCCGGCCACCGACGGCACGACGAACGTGCTCGCCGTCGACAGCGAGACGTCCAAGGCCAACGAATGGCACACGGACGTCACCTTCGTGGTCAACCCGCCGCAACTCACCACGCTCCGGTCGATCGTGACCACGCCGTACGGCGGAGAGACGCTCATCGCCAACGCCGCCGCGGCCTACCGCGATCTGCCCGCACCGCTGCGCGCCCTCGCGGACACGCTGCGCGTCGTGCACACCAACCAGTACGACTACGCCCGCCCCGGGGCCACGACCGCACAACGGCAGGAGTACGACCGAGCCTTCGTCTCGACGCCGTACGAGGCGGAGCACCCGGTCGTGCGGGTGCATCCGCTGACGGGCGAACGCGGGTTGTTCATCGGCGGGTTCGCCAAGCGGATCGTCGGCCTGTCGAGCAGCGACTCGGCGGATCTGCTGCGCATCCTGCAGTCGTACGTGACCCGCCCGGAGAACATCCTCCGCTGGACCTGGTCCCCGAACCAACTGCTGATCTTCGACAACCGGATCACCCAGCACTACGGGGTGGACAACTACGACGACCACCCGCGCCGCCTGAACCGGGTGACGGTCGCCGGAGAGGTGCCGGTCGGTGCCGACGGCCGCCGCAGCGAGCAGCTCGTGGGCGATGCCTCGCACTACAGCAGCGTGCTGGCGGTGGCGGCATGACCGAGGTCCGCATCCCGGCCCCGGCCGTCACCAAGGGGCCGGACGCCGAGACGGCGAGCGCGCGCGAGCGTGAGGTGTTCCTGCCGCGTGACGCCCGGCGCCGGACGCCGCTCACCGAGCTCCGCGAACGCCTTCGCTGGCCCCTCGGGGTCTATACGACTCCGGTCGTGATTCTCATCGCCTGGGAGGTGCTCGCCCGTGCGGGAGTGGTGTCGAAGACCTACGCTCCGGCGCCGACCTCGATCGTGAAGTCCGCCGCTGATCTGTGGCAACAGGGCGTCCTCGGGCCCGACTTGGCCATCTCGCTGCAGCGGGCCGGCATCGGTCTCGCGATCGGTCTGACGGTGGGCATCGTCACCGGCGTGCTCGGCGGGCTGCTGCGCAGCGGCGAGTACCTGTTCAACGGCCTCGTGCAGGTGCTCAACACGATCCCCCTCCTCGCCGTACTGCCGCTGATGATCGTGTGGTTCGGCATCGACGAGCTCACGAAGGTACTGCTGATCTCCTTCGGAGCCGGCGTGCCGATGTATCTCAATTTGTTCGCCGCGATCCGGGGCGTCGACCAGCGGCTGATCGAGATGGCGCGGGCGACGGGCGCGGGCACCTGGCGCCTGGTGACGCGGGTGCTGGTGCCCGGTGCCCTGCCGGGGTTCCTCGTCGGCCTGCGGTTCTCCCTGGCGTACAGCGTCCTGGGCCTGGTCGCCGCCGAAACGGTCAACGCCGACAAGGGACTTGGCTTCCTCATCACTCAGGGGCAGACCTATCTGCAGACCAACCAGGTCTTCGTGGGGCTGGTGATCTACTCGCTCCTCGGTCTGCTCGCCGACCAGTTCGTCCGGGTTCTCGAGCGGGTGCTGCTGCGGTGGCGACCCAGTTATGAGGCGTCATGAGCACCACGACCGTGGCACAGCCCCGCCTGCGGACCGGGGTCGTCGTCGAGCAGGTGGTCCGTCGGTTCGGTGACCGGGTGGTGCTCGACCACCTCGACCTCACCATCGCCGACGAGGAGTTGGTGATTCTGCTCGGCCCCTCGGGCTGCGGCAAGAGCACCCTTCTGCGGCTGCTCGCGGGACTGGACCGGCCCGACGGAGGGCGAGTGGAGGTCCCGGCACGGCGTGCGATCGTCTTCCAGGCCGACCGGCTGCTGCCGTGGCAGCGGGTCCTGCGCAATGTCACGCTCGGCCTGCACGGACCCGACGCGGAACAGCGGGCCCGCGACGTGCTCGCCGAGGTCGGGCTCTCGGGCCGTGAGAAGGCATGGCCCAAGGAGCTCTCCGGTGGCGAGGCCCAGCGGGTGTCGCTCGCGCGGGCGCTGGTTTCGGAGCCCGAACTCGTGCTGCTCGACGAGCCGTTCGCGGCCCTCGACGCCATCACACGGCTGCGCATGCACGACCTCGTACGGGCCCTGCGGACCAAGCATCACGCGGCCATGTTGCTCGTCACCCACGACGTCGACGAGGCGATCGCCCTGGCGGACCGCATCGTCGTCATGAGCAACGGGCGCATCGGCACCTCGCACGAGGTCCAGCTTTCCGCTGCGGACCGGGAAGCGAGCGTCGCACGCGAGGAACTCCGCGCACGGCTCCTGGAAGACCTCGGTCTCGCCGGCCAGCACTGACCTTCCCCAAAACCCTCACCCAGCACAGAAAGCGCGACAACCATGCGAAAGAGAACCACCAGACTCATCGGCGCCGTCGGCTCGCTCGCCCTCGCGGGCACCCTCGTCGCCTGCGGATCGTCGTCTTCGGACAGCGCCGCGCCGCTGAGCAACGCCGCCGACGCGAGCGACGCCAAGCACCCCGAGTGGAGCAAGTACACCTTCACCATCGGCGACAACGGCGGTGACGGCAGCCAGGAGCTGGCGAAGATCACCGGCGTGTTCGACAACGCGCCGTACAAGGTGAAGTTCGCCCGGTTCACCTACGGCCCGCCGCTCGTGCAGGCCGCGGCCTCGGGCGACATCGACCTCGGCAGCGTCGGCGACGTGCCGCCGATCACCGGTGCCGCGAAGGAGTACGGCTTCAAGGTCGTCGCCGTCAACCGCTCGCTCAGGCCCGACCAGGCGGGGGAGAACATCATCGTCCCGAAGGGCTCCACGCTGAAGACGGCCGCCGACCTCAAGGGCAAGAAGATCGCCGTGCCGCAGGGCAGTTCGGCCCACGGCCTGGCCCTGAACGCGCTGAAGAGCGTCGGCCTCACCCCCAAGGACGTGAAGCTGACCTTCCTCGATCCGGCGGCCGGCGCGACGGCGTTCAACACGGGCAAGGTGGACGCCTGGTCGATCTGGAACCCGCAGTCCGCGATTGCGGTCAAGAACGGCGCGCGGATCCTGGTGAAGGGGCTCCCGCCGATCGACCAGACGAGCAGCTACTACGTCGCCAGTGACACGTCGCTGAAGGACAAGACCAAGCGTGCTGCTCTCACGGACGTCCTGAAGAGGCTGTCAAGGGAGTTCGCCTGGGCCGTCAAGAACCCCGACCAGTACGCGCAGGCGCTCTCGAAGGAGCAGGGCATCCCGCTGGCCGACGCCAAGGCGTCCCTGGCCGCCTACTCCAACCGGGTGACTCCGGTGGAGCAGCCGGACATCGAGCTGGAGCAGAAGCTCGCCGACGCCTTCCTGGAGGCGGGTCAGATCACCAAGAAGGTCGACGTCAAGTCGATCACCGACAACCTCCTGCCGGCCGGTTACGACAGCTCGAAGCTGAAGGTCGGCTCATGAGCGACAGAAGACGCCGGTTGCATCTCAACGCCTTTCTCATGGAGGCGGGTCACCACGAGGCGGCGTGGCGGCTTCCGCACAGCAATCCACGGGCCGACTTCGACCTTCAGCACTGGATCAGGCTGGCTCAGCTGGCGGAGAGCGCCAAGTTCGACTCGTTGTTCCTCGCGGACGGCCCGGCGATCATCGGTACCGGTGAGTTCCGGCCGCCGGGCCAGCTGGAGCCGTTGACGCTGCTGACCGCTCTGTCCCAGGCGACCAGCAGGATCGGCCTCATCGCGACGGTGTCGTCGACGTACAACGAGCCGTACAACCTCGCCCGCCGGCTCGCCTCCGTCGACCACGTCAGCGGTGGCCGCGCCGGCTGGAACATCGTCACCTCGGCAGGGGCGGACGAGGCGGCCAACTTCGGCCTCGACGACCGCCCCGGTCACGCCGAACGCTACGCCCGAGCCGACGAGTTCCTGAAGGTCGCCAAGGCCCTGTGGGACAGCTGGGAGGCCGAGGCCGTCCTCGCGGACAGGACCACCGGACGCTACGCCGACCCCGCGCGGCTGCACCGCCTCGACCACCGGGGCCGGTACTTCAAGGTGGCCGGCCCGCTCAACGTCGAGCGTCCACCGCAGGGCTACCCGCTGCTCGTCCAGGCCGGCTCCTCCGAGGACGGCAAGGACTTCGCGGCCCGCCACGCCGAGGCGATCTTCACCGCGCACACGACGTACGAGCGCGCGGCCGCCTTCTACGCCGACATCAAGGCGCGGACCACGGCCGCGGGCCGCGACCCGGGCGGCGTCATCGTCCTGCCCGGCATCGTCCCGTACATCGGGTCGACCGAGGAGGAGGCTCGGGCGCTTGCGCAGCAGTTCGACGAGCTGCGCGTCCCGGAGTACGGGCTGCGCCAGCTGGCCGCCGTGTTCGAGACCGAGCCGTCGGCCTTCGAACTTGACCAGCCCCTGCCGGACTTCATCCTCGCCAGGCCGAAACTGGAAGGCTCCCAGAGCCGCTCCGACCTGATCATCGATCTTGCGGTGCGCGAGCAGCTGACGGTCCGACAGATCATCTCCCGGCTGGGCGGCGGGCGCGGCCACTTCGAGTTCGTCGGGACGCCCGAGCAGATCGCGGACACGATCATCGCCTGGTTCGAGGGCGGTGCCGCGGACGGGTTCAACATCATGGCGCCCGCCCTGCCGTCGGGCCTGGCGGCCTTCGTGGAGCATGTCCTGCCGATCCTGCGCGGCAAGGGGCTGTTCCGCGAGGAGTACGAGGGCACGACCCTGCGTGAGCACTACGGGCTCCCGGTCCCGGCGAACCAGTTCCATGCCTGACCCGCTCGTGACTCCCGCCGCTTCCGCTTCCCGGAGCGGCGGGGGTCCGCCCGCATTGCGGGTCGAGGGCCTTCGCAAGACCTACGAAGACGGCTTCACCGCGGTGGCCGGGCTCGACCTGGAGATACCGGACGGTGCCTTCTTCGGCCTGCTCGGCCCGAACGGCGCCGGGAAGACCACGCTGATCGGCTCGGTGTGCAACATCGTCCGGCCCACCGCAGGCACCCTCTCCGTCTTCGGCCACGACCACCGCAGCCGTCAGGCCCGTCGGCTCCTTGGCCTGGCCGCGCAGGAGATCAACGTCGACCGGTTCCTGTCCATCCGGCAGATCCTGATCTACCACGCCGGATACCACGGCATCGGCCGGAAGGCCGCCGCCCGGCGCGCCGACGAACTGCTCGCCCTGTTCCGCCTCGACGACAAGGCCGACGTACGCGCCTACGAACTCTCCGGTGGCATGCAACGGCGCCTCGTCCTCGCGCGGGCCCTCATGCACCGGCCCCGCCTGCTCATCCTCGACGAGCCGACGGCCGGTGTCGATGTCGAGCTTCGCTCGGAGATCTGGCGGGTCGTCAAGGGCCTCAATGCGGCAGGCACCACGGTGCTGTTGACGACTCACTACCTGGAGGAGGCGGAGACCTTGTGTGACGAGATCGCGCTGCTGCGCGCGGGCCGGATCGTCGACCGTGGCTCCGCCGCCTCGCTGCGGGAGCGGTACGCGGCCCGGGACATCTCGGAGGTCTACGACCGGGTGATCACAGCGGAGGAGGTCGCCTCGTGAGCGGCACCGAGGCCCCGGCCCTCCCGGCGTACGACGAACCGTTCCGGGCGGAGCGGTCGCCGTTCCTGTGGCTTCTGGAGCGGGAGGTCCTGCGCTTCCTCACGATCTGGCGCTACAGCGTCGTCGGCCCGGTGCTGTCGACCGTGCTGTTCGTCGTCGTCTTCGGGTCGGCTCTCGGCCGGCACGTCGACACGATCGACGGCATCGGCTACGGCAGGTTCATCGTGCCCGGTCTCTTCACCCAGGCCATCGTCAACGTCGGCTTCTTCAACGGGACGACCAGCCTGTTCGAGGCACGCCGCGACCAGTACATCGACGACGTGTTCGCGAGCCCGCTCAGGTGGTGGGAGATCAACGCGGCACTGGTGGGCGGCGGCATCGCCCGAGGCGTCGTCGTGGGCGTGGGCGTCCTCGCGGTGGCACTCCCGCTCACCCACGGCGGCGCCCCGGCCCGCCCTCTCGTCCTGCTGCTCGGCACGCTCGGCGTGCTCCTGGTCGCCGCGCAGGTCGGTGTGATCGCGGGCGGCCACGCGAAGTCCCTCGACCACGTCTATTCCATGGAGTCGATCATTCTGCTGCCGCTGGGCTTTCTCGGCGGCGTCTTCTACTCGGTCCACCAACTGCCGCCGTTCTGGGACGCCCTGAGCCGCCTCGACCCCGTCTTCTGGCTGGTCCAGGTCGAGCGGATCGGCTTCCTCGGCCATGGCGACGTAGGCGCGGGCTGGGCCCTTGCCGTGGTCTGGGCCCTCGCGGCGGCGCTGACGGCCTGGTCGGCGGCGATGTTCGCCACCGGCCGCCTCAAGCCCTGAACCCATACGGGAAGGAATGCAATGCCATGACGAGCCACGAACCGGAACAGACCCTGTCCACCGATGTGTTGGTGATCGGAGGCGGCCCCGCGGGCACCTGGGCCGCGATCAAGGCCGCGCAGGCCGGCGCCGACGTCGTTCTTGCCGACAAGGGCTACACGGGCGCGAGCGGAGCGACCGCCTCCGTCGGCACCGGCATCTGGTACGTCGACGACGTCCCCGAACTGCGGGAGGCCGCCATGGCGAGCCGCGAGGCGCTCGGCGGATTCCTCGCCGACCGGGACTGGATGGCGCGCGTCCTCGACGAGACCCACGCGCGCATGGACGAGCTCGCCCGCGTCCAGCGCTACCCGTTCCCCGTCGACGCCCACGGCCGTCAGCTGCGCGGCGACCTTCAGGGGCCCGAGTACATGCGCCGGCAGCGGACCCGGGTACGGCGGCTGGGCGTCCGCATCCTCGACCACACCCCTGCGTTGGAACTCCTGACCGATGCCGACGGCGTCGTCTCGGGGGCGCGGGCGCTCGACCGCACGACGGGCGAGACCGTCCGCATCGAGGCGGGGGCGGTCGTGCTCGCCGCAGGCGGATGTGCGTTCCAGTCCAAGAGCCTCGGCTGCGATGTCAACACCGGGGACGGCGCGCTGCTGGCCGTGGAGGCGGGGGCGCGGCTGTCGGGGATGGAGTTCTCCAACGCCTACGCCATCGCCCCGAAGGGCACGTCGCTGACCAAGACCGCCTACTACTCCTGGGCGACCTTCTACCGTGCCGACGGCTCGGTGCTGGAAGGCGCGGGCAGCACCCGCGGCCGGTCGGTGATCGCGAGGACGCTGCTCACGGAGCCGGTCTACGCCCGGCTCGACCGGGCCACCCCTGACGAACAGCGGGCGATGCGCAAGGGGCAGCCGAACACCTTCCTGGTTTTCGACCGGCTGGGCATCGACCCCTTCACCGACCTGTTCGAGATCACTCTGCTGGCCGAAGGCACGGTACGCGGGACGGGTGGTGTGCGCATCGCCGACCACGACTGCTCGACCGACGTCCCCGGCCTGTACGCGGCCGGCGACACCGCGACCCGCGAGCTGATCTGCGGCGGCTTCACCGGAGGCGGCAGCCACAACGCCGCATGGGCGGCGTCATCGGGCAGCTGGGCGGGCCGGGGCGCCGCCGAGTTCGCCAACCGGCGGGGCCGACCGGGCAGCCGACTGCGGGCCGTGGGGACGGCCGGCCTCCGCCCGACCGGTGCCGTGAACGTAGGTCACGGCGAGGTCGTCGCCGCCGTCCAGCGCGAGGTCCTGCCGTACGACCGCAACTACCTGCGGCACGCCGACCGTCTCGAGCCGGCTCTGCGGTCGCTGCACGGGACGTGGTCCGCGGTCCGCGAAGGGCTGGGGGCGAGCGGTGAGGAACTGTTCCGGGCCAGGGAAGCGGCCGCGATGGTGGCCCATGGCCGCTGGATGTACCACGCGGCACTGCAGCGCACCGAATCGCGCGGTATGCACAAGCGGGCCGACCGGCCGACGCAGGATCCGGCCCAGCACTATCGGCTGCTCACCGGCGGGCTCGACGAGGTCTGGAGCCGTCCGGAGCCGGCGTCGCGGGCGCTGGTCACGATCGGAGGCCGAGCCGCATGATCGAGATCGTCGAGCCGGACCGCTGCATCGCCTGCGACCGGTGCATCGAGGTGTGCCCGACGCGCGTCTTCGATCGCGGTGCCGACGGCGTTCCGGTGATCGCGCGACAGGACAGCTGCCAGACCTGTTTCCAGTGCGAGGCGTACTGCCCGACCGACGCGCTGTTCGTCGCCCCGTTGGTGACCGCGGTCGCTCCGGGCTCGCGCTTGCGTGATGTGACACAGCTCGAGGAATCCGGTCTGCTCGGCGGGTACCGGCGTGAACTCGGCTGGGGCAGGGGAAGGACGCTCGGTGCCCGCACCGCGGTCGGACCGGAGTATCCGGACTGACCGGCCTGGGCCGGCGCAGGCTCAACACCCGGACTCCTTACCACTGGCCGTTCCACTTGCTGGACCGGCGTTGACAAATGTTCGGGCCGTTGCCTTAACTACTGCTCAGAACGGTCATGAGCGTCAGCGACAAGCCCTGGCTTGCTGACCGGCAACCCTCCCACCGCGGTGGGGTGCCCCAGGTGACGACCCGACCGATGAAGTTTCGGTAAGCGCGAGGCCCCTAGGGCCGGAACAGTGACGGTGACGCCATGTACGCAGCTCCCAGGACGGCCGCACGCCGCTCCCGGGGCTGCGTACCGTCGTACGCGAACCTGCTCGTCGCCGATCGTGCCGTCGATCTGCTCCGCGTGAACAGCGCACTGTGTACCGCACCGGGCCGAGCCCGCTGTCGGGGCTGACACCTCCCCGCAGCCCCCGCACGTCCTGACGAACACCGCGCCCGCGGTGTGCCGTTGCCCTCCCCCCCCGGTACCTCGCCGTCGTGTGCGCCGCCGTATGCCGCCGTGCTTCCGGGGTGTTCCCACCCAGCCGGAGCCCACCATGAGTGAACCCCCTGGTGCCACCGCCACCCTCGCCGAGGCGCCTACCACCGACCAACCGTCAAAAGCCCTCACCGCCCAGCGAGTTCTTCCTCGGCGGCGACCAGGCCGCTGGATCCTTACCGCGGTCGTGTTGGTCCTGGTCGCCCAGTTCGTGCACGGACTGGTCACCAACCCCTTCTACCAGTGGGACCGCTGGAGCTACTGGTTCCTGCGCCCCACCATCCTCGACGGCCTGCTGATCACCCTCGAAGTCACCGCCTACAGTGCGGTGCTGGGCCTTGTCGGCGGCATCGTGCTCGCACTGGGCCGGCTCTCGAAGAGCCCGGTGCTGCGCGCGGTCAGCTGGACCTACGTCTGGGCGCTGCGCTCCATCCCGCTCATCGTGGTGCTGATCTTCCTCTACAACTTCAGCGCCCTGTATAAGACGTTGAGCGTCGGCATCCCCTTCGGCCCCGCCTTCTTCTCCTTCGACGAGTCGAGACTCGCCACCGACATGGTCGTCGCCGTCATCGGCCTCAGCCTCAACGAGGCCGCCTACGCGGCCGAGGTCGTCCGCGGCGGCATCCTCTCCGTCGACCAGGGCCAGCACGAGGCGGCCGCGGCGCTCGGCCTGCCGAAGGGATACCAGTTCCGCAGGATCGTGTTCCCACAGGCGCTGCGCTCCATCATCCCGAACTACGTCAACCAGCTCATCGGCCTGATCAAGGGCACCTCGCTGGTCTTCTACGTCTCCCTGCTCGACCTGTTCGGCTCCGCGCAGACCATGGGTGCCACCTACCCCGGCGACATCGTGCCGCTGCTGCTGGTCGTCACCCTCTGGTACCTGATCCTGACCAGCATCGTGTCCGTCGTCCAGTTCTACGTCGAGCGGCACTACGCCCGGGGCGCCACCCGCAGCCTGCCGCCGACGCCGTTGCAGAAGCTCCGCGCCGGTTTCACCGACCTGGGCGCCCGCATCCGCAGGGAGGCCGCCGTATGACCGCCGAGACGCTCGAAGCCGTGGAGGACGTCGAGGCCGCCACCGTCGAGGTCCACGACGTGCACAAGTGGTACGGCACCCACCGGGTACTGGACGGCGTCGACCTGACCGTCCGCCCCGGCGAGGTCACCGTCATCCTGGGCCCCTCCGGCTCCGGCAAGTCCACCCTGCTTCGGGTCATCAACCACCTGGAGAAGCCCGAGATCGGCTACGTCAGCATCAACGGCGAGCTGATCGGCGTGAAGCGGCAGGGCGACCGAAGGGAGATGGGGGTCCCCCCGACCGAAGGCTGGGGGAGGCTGAAGGAGCTGAGCGAGCGCGCGATCCTGACCCAGCGCGGCCGGATCGGCTTCGTCTTCCAGAACTTCAACCTCTTCCCGCATCTGACCGTCCTGGACAACGTGGCCGCCGCCCCGGTCGCGACCGGGAAACTCACCAAGCCCGAAGCTCAGGAACTGGCCCGCGAGTTGCTCGTCCGGGTCGGTCTCGCCGACAAGACCGGCGCCTACCCGCGCCAGCTCTCCGGCGGCCAGCAGCAGCGCGTCGCCATCGCCCGCGCCCTCGCGCTGCGCCCCGGCGTCATCCTCTTCGACGAGCCCACCTCCGCCCTCGATCCCGAACTGGTCGGTGAAGTCCTCGCCGTCATCAAGGACCTGGCGACCAGCGGCACCACCCTGGTCATCGTCACCCACGAGATCGGCTTCGCCCGCGAGATCGCCGACCGGGTCGTCTTCATCGACGGCGGCAAGATCATCGAGCAGGGGCCGCCCTCCGAGGTCCTCGACAAACCGCGGCACGAGCGGACCAGGGACTTCCTCAGCAAGGTCCTCTGACCCGCCGCACCCCCAAGACCTCCCCCCACGCAACCCTCATCACCTTCAGCGACAAGGAACGGCCATGCCCACCCACTTCACCCGACGCAGCCTGATACGCGGCATCACCGCGGCGACCGCCGTCGCCTCCCTGGCCACCGGGCTCGCCGCCTGCGGTGGCAACAGCGACGCCGCCACCACCACCGACAGCGCCAAGTCGGGCGAGGTCGTCATCGGACGTGTCTCCAACGGCGCCGCCACCCAGACCACCATCAAGGTCTCCGAGGTCAAGTCCATCAGCGCCGAACTGCCCGCGGCCGTCAAGAAGAGCGGCAAGCTGGAGATCGGCATCGGTGCCCTGCCCGCCGGGTTCCCGCCGCTGGCGTACGTCGGCAACGACCAGAAGACCCTCACCGGCTCCGAGCCCGACCTCGGCCGCCTGGTCGCCGCGGTGTTCGGGCTCAAGGCCGAGGTGAAGAACTCCACCTGGGAGAACCTCTTCGTCGGCATCGACAGCGGCAAGGTCGACGTGGCCTTCTCCAACGTCACCGACACCGAGGAGCGCAAGAAGAAGTACGAGTTCGCCTCCTACCGGCAGGACAACCTCGCCTTCATCGTGCCGAAGAAGAGCACCTGGAACTTCGACGGCAACTACGAGAACCTCGCCGGCAAGACGATCGCCGTCGGCTCCGGCACCAACCAGGAGAAGATCCTCCTGGAGTGGAAGGACAAGCTGGCCAAGGAGGGCAAGAAGCTCACCGTCAAGTACTTCCAGGACAGCCCCAGCACCTACCTCGCCCTGAACAGCGGCAAGATCGACGCCTCCTTCGGTCCCAACCCCGGCTTCGCCTACCACAACCGCCAGGTGGCCAACACGCCGAACGCCACCCGCACGGCGGGCACCTACTCCGGCGCGGGCGCGAGCCTGCAGGGCCTGATCGCGGCAACGGCGAAGAAGGACAGCGGACTCGCCAAGCCGCTCGCCGACGCCATCAACTACCTGATCAAGAACGGCCAGTACGCCGAGTGGCTCAAGGCCTACAACCTCTCCGACGAGGCCGTCGCCAAGTCCGAGGTCAACCCGCCGGGCCTGCCGCTCGACAACTCCTGACCACCGCGTGCCGGGACTCCACCGCCGCCCCGCAGTGGAGTCCCGGCACGCCGGACACCCCCCAGCCGCACCCCGGAGACCGCCACACCATGTCCGTCACCACCCTCGACGCCAGCTCCTCGCACATCCTGGACAACCCCGCCTGGGCCGCGCTCACCGGCCCCCACGCCCTCCCCCATAGCCTTAAGGGCATGGGTGGTACCCCCATCGCCGAACGAATCGGCCACGCCGCCCGCTATCACCAGGACGTAGCTCCCTTCTACGCCGTCTCCGACGAGGACGACCCGCGCGCCTGGGTCGACCTTGCCGCGCTCGTCGGACCCGGCGGCACCGCCTCGGTGCGGGGCGTCACCGAGGCCCCGGAGGGCTGGGAGGTCGTCGGCACCGGACACGGCGTCCAGCCCGTGGACACCGGCCTGCGCGCGGAGCCCGACCCCGAGGCCGTACGGCTCGGCCCCGCCGACGTGCCCGAGATCCTCGACCTGGTCGCCCGCACCGAACCCGGCCCCTATTTGCCCCGCACCGTCGAGATGGGCACCTACCTGGGCATCCGCCACCGCGGCCGCCTGATCGCCTTGGCCGGCGAACGCCTCCATCCACCCGGCTGGACCGAGATCAGCGCCGTGTGCACCGACCCGGCGTATCGCGGCCGGGGTTTGGCCACCCGCCTGGTCCGCGCCGTCGCGGCCGGCATCAAGGAGCGCGGCGAGCGGCCCTTCCTGCACGCCAGGGCCGACAACGCGAACGCGATCCGGCTGTACGAGTCGATCGGCTTCACCCTGCGCCGCCGTACGGTCTTCTCGCTCGTACGGCAGACCGAAGCCGCCGCCCTGGAAGAAACGGCATAGCCGTGCCGTTGTGTTTGTCGAAGGCGATGACTTGGAGGTGGGCCGCGTGACACGTGTACTGCGTGCCGTGCCCCTCCACAGCCGGCCCCATATCGACCTCCAGCGCGTGGCCGGCGCCCTCTGTTGTTCCTGACCCCGTTTTTCAGCCGCCGTTCGCCCCATGTCCGAGGGCCGGCGATCTCGTACGGACCTCCAGGAAGGCACCCTCGTGTCCTCAACTCCCGTTTCCCACCTGCATCTGGCCGTCGCCCTCGACGGAACCGGTTGGCACCCCTCCTCCTGGCGCGAGCCGGCCGCCCGCCCCCGGGACCTGTTCACCGCCGGCTACTGGGCCGATCTGGTCGCCGAGGCCGAGCGCGGCCTGCTCGACTTCGTCACCTTCGAGGACGGGCTCGGCCTGCAGTCCTCGCACTACGGCGAGCCGGACGGCCGCACCGACCAGGTCCGCGGCCGACTCGACGCCGTCCTGATCGCCTCCCGCATCGCCCCGCTCACCCGGCACATCGGCCTGGTCCCGACCGTGATCACCACCCACACGGAGCCGTTCCACATCTCCAAGGCGATCGCCACCCTCGACTACGTGAGCTCCGGCCGCGCGGGCCTGCGGGTGCAGATCAGCGCCCGCCCGCACGAGGCCGACCACTTCGGCCGTCGCACCTTCCCGCCGATCAACCTGGAGGAACTCCAGAGCCCGGTCGGCCAGGAACGGCTCACCGAGCACTTCGACGAGGCCGCCGACTACGTCGAGGTCGTGCGCCGGCTGTGGGACAGCTGGGAGGACGACGCGGAGATCCGGGACGTGGCCACCGGCCGCTTCATCGACCGGGAGAAGCTGCACTACATCGACTTCGAGGGCCGGCACTTCAGCGTCAAGGGTCCGTCCATCACCCCGCGCCCGCCGCAGGGCCAGCCGCTGGTGACCGCCCTCGCCCACCAGACCGTTCCGTACCGGCTCGTGGCCCGCCAGGCCGACGTCGGCTACGTCACCCCGCACGACGCCGACCACGCCCGTGCGATCGTCGCCGAGATCCGCGCCGAGCAGGAGGCGGCCGGGCGCGCCGGTGAACTCCTGCATGTCTTCGGCGACTTGGTGGTCTTCCTGGACGACGACCAGGCCGCTGCCGAGGACCGGCGCGCCCGCCTCGACGCCCTCGCGGGGGAGCCGTACACCAGCGACGCGCACATCTTCGCCGGTACGCCCGCCGAACTCGCCGACCTGATCCAGGAGTTGGCGGAGGAGGGGCTGAGCGGCTTCCGGCTGCGGCCCGCCGTCACCGGGCACGACCTGCCGGCCATCACCCGGGGCCTGGTCCCCGAACTCCAGCGCCGGGGCGCCTTCCGCACCGCCTACGAAGCCGACACCCTGCGCGGCCTGCTGGGCCTCGCCCGCCCCGCCAACCGCTACGCCGCAGCCACCGCCTGAGCCGGAAGGACCGCACCGACATGAGCAGCAAGCCGCTGAAGCAGATCCATCTGGCCGCACACTTCCCCGGCGTCAACAACACCACCGTGTGGAGCGATCCGAAGGCCGGCAGCCACATCGAGTTCAGTTCCTTCGTCCACTTCGCGCAGACGGCCGAACGCGCCAAGTTCGACTTCCTGTTCCTCGCCGAGGGGCTCAGGCTGCGTGAACAGGGCGGCAAAATATACGACTTGGACGTGGTCGGCCGCCCCGACACCTTCACGATCCTCGCCGCGCTCGCCGCCGTCACCGAGCACCTCGGTCTGACCGGCACCATAAACTCCACCTTCAACGAGCCGTACGAGGTGGCCCGCCAGTTCGCCAGCCTCGACCACCTCTCCGGCGGTCGCTCGGCCTGGAACGTCGTCACCTCCTGGGACGCCTTCACCGGCGAGAACTTCCGCCGCGGCGGCTTCCTGCCGCAGGAGGAGCGCTACTCCCGCGCCAAGGAGTTCCTCACCACCGCCCACGAACTCTTCGACTCCTGGCACGGCGACGAGATCATCGCCGACCGGGCGACGGGCGTCTTCCTGCGGGACGCGAAGGCCGGCTCCTTCGTCCACACCGGCCGGCACTTCGACATCCACGGCCAGTTCAACGTGCCGCGCTCCCCGCAGGGCCGACCGGTCGTCTTCCAGGCCGGAGACTCCGACGAGGGCCGCGAGTTCGCCGCCTCCGGCGCCGACGCCATCTTCAGCCGGTACGCCACCCTCAAGGAGGGGCAGGCCTTCTACACGGACGTCAAGAGCCGCCTGGCCAAGTACGGCCGCCGCCATGACCAGTTGCTGATCCTGCCTGCCGCGACCTTCGTCCTCGCCGACACCGACGCGGAGGCCGAGGAACTGGCCAGGGAGGTGCGCCGCCAGCAGGTCAGCGGAGCCACCGCCATCAAGCACCTGGAGTTCGTCTGGAACCGCGACCTGTCCTCCTACGACCCCGAGGGCCCGCTGCCCGACGTCGACCCGGACGTCAGCGGCGACCACATCTCCAAGGGCCGCGCCCAGGTGCGCATGTACCGCGACCCGCTGGCCACCGCGCGCGAGTGGCGCGAGCTGGCCGCCGCGAACAACTGGTCCATCCGCGACCTGGTCATCAACATCGGCAACCGCCAGAACTTCGTCGGCTCCCCGGCCACCGTCGCCAGGACCATCAACGACTACGTCCAGGCCGACGCCAGTGACGGCTTCATCCTCGTCCCGCACATCACCCCGGGTGGCCTCGACGTCTTCGCCGACCAGGTCGTTCCGCTGCTGCAGGAACAGGGCGTCTTCCGCACCGAGTACGAGGGCCCGACCCTCCGCCACCACCTGGGCCTCGCCCACCCGGACGAGGCGTCGAACGAGCGGGTGGCGTCGTGAAGTTCCTCGCGATCACCCTGATCGTGCACCGGCCGGACCCGGTCACCGGGGTGCGGAAGTCGACCCACGAGCGCTTCCGCGAGGTCCTCGACAACGCGGTGCTGGCCGAGGAGTTGGGCTTCGACGGCTTCGGGGTGGGGGAGCGGCACGAGCGGCCGTTCATCTCCTCCTCCCCGACCGTCGTACTCAGCCATGTGGCCGCCCTGACGAGGCGCATCCGCCTGTTCACGGCCGTCACGACGCTCAGCCTGCTGGACCCGGTCCGCGCGTACGAGGACTACGCGACCCTCGACCATCTCTCCGAGGGCCGGCTCGACCTGATCATCGGCAAGGGCAACGGCGCCGCCCAGCGCGACCTGTTCCACGTCACGCCCGAGGACCAGTGGGACCGCAACGCCGAGAGCTACGAGGTGTTCCGGAAGATCTGGCGGCAGGACAAGGTCACCGCGGCGACCCGCTTCCGCCCGCCGCTGACGGAGGCCGAGGTGTGGCCGCGGCCGTATCAGCAGCCCGTCCGGGTCTGGCACGGCAGCGCGACCAGCAAGGAGTCGGTCGATCTCGCGGCCCGCTACGGCGACCCGCTGTTCTCGGCCAATGTCACCAACCCCATAGAGCCGTATGCCGAGTTGATCCGCCACTACCGCGAGCGCTGGGAGCACTACGGCCACGACCCGGCGCAGATCACCGTCGGCGCGGGCACGGCGGGCATCTACGTCGCGCCCACCTCCCAGGAGGCGCTGGCCGCGTACCGGCCGGTCTTCGAGTCCAACCTGGCGTTCTTCAAGAAGGCCGGCCTGCCGGTCGTCTTCGAGACCCTGGAGGACTTCGTCGAACGCAGCTCCGCTCTGATCGGCAGCCCGCAACAGGTCATCGACAAGGTGCACCGCTACCACGAACAGTTCGGGCACACCGTGCTCCACCTGCACGCCGACGCGAGCGGGCTGACGGAGTCCCAGCACCGTGCCTCCCTCGAGCTGTTCCAGTCCAAGGTCGCCCCCGTGCTGCGCCGCGAGATCCCGGACCCGCCGTTCGTGTGGGGACCCGTGCTTCCGGCGCCACCGCTCACCCAGGAGTCCGTCCATGTCTGATATTGCCCTCGGCGTTCTCGACCTGGTCCCGATCCCCTCCGGCTCGACGGCAGCCGATGCCCTGCGCAACTCCATCGACCTCGCACAGCACGCCGAGCGCTTCGGGTATGCCCGCTACTGGTTCGCCGAGCACCACCTCAATCCGGGCGTGGCCGGCACGTCACCCGCAGTCGTCCTGGCCCTGACCGCATCCGCCACCTCCACCATCCGGCTCGGTTCCGGGGCCGTGCAGCTCGGGCACCGCACGGCGCTGTCCACCGTGGAGGAGTTCGGCCTGCTCGACGCGCTGCACCCGGGCCGCTTCGATCTGGGCCTGGGCCGCTCGGGCGGCCGCCCGCCGGGACAGCCGGCCGCACCGTTGCCGACGGCGACCCCGGTCGTCGACGGCCACACCCCGAACGGCCTGTTGATCCCGCCCCGCTTCTCCTTCGAGCATCTGCTCGGGTCACCCCGCATCGCGCTGCAGCGCAGGCTGCTTCTGCTGCCGGGCGCCGAGTCACAGGACTACGCCGAGCAGATCGACGACATCCTCGCCCTGCTGGCCGGCACCTACCGCTCCCCGGAGGGGGTCGAGGCACACGTCGTACCCGGCGAGGGAGCCGACGTCGAGCTGTGGATCCTGGGCAGCAGCGGTGGCGAGAGTGCCGAGGTCGCGGGCGCACGCGGTCTGCGTTTCGCCGCCAACTACCACGTCAGCCCGGCCACGGTCCTGGAGGCGGTGGAGGGTTACCGGTCCTTCTTCCAGCCTTCCGAGTTCCTCGACAAGCCGTACGTCAGTGTCTCGGCTGATGTCGTCGTCGCCGAGGACGACGCCACCGCCCGCGCACTCGCCACCGGCTACGGCCCGTGGGTCCGCAGCATCCGCACGGCCGAGGGCGCCATCGAGTACCCGACGCCGGAGGAAGCGCGCGCCCACCCATGGACCGACGAGGATCAGGCCCTCGTCCAGGACCGCCTCGACACCCAGTTCGTCGGCTCGCCGGGCCGGGTGGCCGACCAGCTGGAACAACTCCAGGAGGCAACGCGCGCCGACGAGTTGCTCATCACGACGATCACCCACGACCACACGGACCGGGTCCGTTCGTACGAACTGCTCGCGGAGGAATGGCGTCGACGGGGTCACTCCTTCCAGTCGAGCTGATGTTTGGGAGTGCCCCACCGACCGGCTGCACGCGACCGCTTCGGCGCGGCCCGCCTCGTCACCGCGCCGACAGCGGAAGACCTTTTTGCGTGAAGGCGACCACGTGAAGACGACCACGTGAAGACAATCATGCTGAGACGACCTCGTGTTCGTCCTTTGCCGCGGCTCTCCGCTCGCGGCCCGATGCCGCCTCCTCGACTTCGGTCCCGAGGCCGAGGTGCTTGAACCGCCGGACGTACGCGACGACTTGGCCGAGCCGGGCGCTTGCACAGCCGCACGGTACCGATCAGCCCGATGCCAGGCCGCGGAGGAGCAGAGCCAGTGACTGTTGCGGGCTCTGTCCCGCGGTGTCGACGACGACGCGCTCGCGGTCCCACGGCTCGTACTCCCGGTCGACGACGTGCTGCCAGTTGGGCAGCGGCAGATCTGGAATGTCGGCGGACCGCGAGGTCACGCGGCGCCGGTGCTCCGCCGGATCCGAGCACACCACCTCCACCTCGACGACACGCACGCTCGCCCCGACGGCCGTGTCCCGCCAGGCGTCACGCGTCACACTCAGCGGATTGACCGATTCCGCGATCACGGTCAGCCCCTGCCGCAGATGTTCCTCGGCCAGGGCATATCCGACGGCGTAGCCCACGGGGCCAACCGGGTGCCGGGCCACCCCGCAACGGACGATCGCCTGCTCGATGGTGTCGACCCGCAGATGGACCGCACCGATCCGGGCCGCCAGGAGACGGGCGAGCGTGGTCTTGCCGGTGCCGGGCAGGCCGCCCATGACGATGAGCACAGGATCATCCCTCCGTCAGCCGTCGCGAAGAAGTGCCGTACGCCTGGGCGTTGCGCACGAAGAGCTCGTGCAGGTCGCGGACCGCCCGCGGAACGGAGCCGGAATGGCGGCGCTGAAGTACCAGCAGTACGTCGGTCGCATCCCCCGCGAGCGGCCGCACAGTGATCGCGCCCCGTCGCTCCAGCGGGTCGCCGACGACGCTGAAGTCCGGCAGCACCGTGGCCCCGAGCCCCTCGGCCACCATCAGCTTGCCCATCTCCGCGCCGTCGGTGGAGTACGAGAAGGACGGAGTCCGGCTGCGGAGCAGCCGGTGCACGAAACGGTGCATCACATAGCCGGACCGCATCACGACCAGCGGCTCGGCCAGGAGACTGTCCGCGTCCACCGCGTCCAGGGCCGCCAGCGGACTGTCCGGACGCACGCACACCACCGGCCGGCCGCAGAGCAACTCCGTCGTCTCGAAGCCGGGCGGCATGTCGTCGCCCCGGAGGTAGTTCACCAGTCCCAGGTCGAAGGCGCCCTCCAACAGCCCGCGGTGGATGTCGGCCTGCTGCGCGCCGACCAGCTCCACCTGGGTGACCGGGTGCGAGGCCCGGAACTCGCGCACGGTCGGGATGACCAGCGGCACGGTAGCCGTGTTCACCGTGCCGAGCCGGACCATGCGGCTGATGCGGTGCTGGCCGCCGGCCGCGCCGCGCAGCCGGTCGACCGCGTCCAGCACGCTCATGATGTGCGGCAGCAGCTCGCGTCCCTCGTCGCTGATCTTTGCCCCGGACCGCTTGCGCTCCAGCAGGTCCACGCCGAGCTCGCGCTCCAGATTGCGTACGGTCTCGCTGAGCGCCGGCTGGGACAGGTGCAGTTCCTCGGCGGCGCGCCGCAGCGAACCGAGACGTGTGACGGCAGCGATGTATTCGAGCTGTTCGATGCGCACGAACAGGAGACTGCGCCCTCCCGGGACCGGGTTCAAGGGAATCCCTGTCACAACCTCGTGAATACCGACTCTCACCATGTGGAATCACATCCGGGCATTCTTGACCGGCCGGACTCCCTCCTGGTTCGATCGGTGGCATGAAGCGACAGGACCTCACGCGGCGGCGCCACGTCGACCTTGCGCGTGTTTCCAGCGCCTTCTGTCGCTGTCGGGTCTGAGCGCACCCGAGGGAAACCCTCCCACCCGCTCCCTCTGTGACTTCCTTCCGTGAATTCCGGTCCCGGCTCATTTCCGCCGTGACGACGGCTTTCCCGGAAACGCCGCTCCAGCGTGCCTGAATTCCGCGGAGCCCATTCGTCCTGCCCGCGCAGCATTCTCCTGCCAGGAGTTCCCATGCCCGCATCCTCCGCATACCCCGGACCCGATCCCGTCCGCTTCGCCTACTGGGTGCCGAACGTCAGTGGCGGTCTGGTCACCAGCACCGTCGAGCAGCGCACCGACTGGGGCTACGACTACAACCGCGAACTCGCCGTCCTCGCCGAGAACAACGGCTTCGACTACGCCCTGAGCCAGGTCCGCTACATGGCCAGCTACGGCGCCGAGTACCAGCACGAGTCGACCAGCTTCAGCCTCGCCCTGCTGCTCGCCACCCAGCGGCTGAAGGTCATCGCCGCCGTCCACCCCGGCCTGTGGCACCCGGGCGTCCTCGCCAAACTCGGCGCCACCGCCGACCACCTGTCGAACGGCCGCTTCGCCGTCAATGTCGTCAGCGGCTGGTTCAAGGGCGAGTTCACCGCGCTGGGCGAGCCCTGGCTGGAACACGACGAACGCTACCGGCGCTCCGAGGAGTTCATCCGCGCCCTGCGGAAGATCTGGACCGAGGACCACGCCGAGCTCGCCGGGGACTTCTACCGGTTGCGTGACTTCTCCCTCAAGCCCAAGCCGCTGAACACCCCCGAGCGTCCGCACCCTGAGATCTTCCAGGGCGGCAACTCCACCGCCGCGCGCGCCATGGCCGGTCGCGTGTCCGACTGGTACTTCAGCAACGGCAAGGACTTCGACGGCGTCACCGAGCAGATCAATGACGTCCGCGCCTCCGCCGCCCAAGCGGGCCGGAGGGCTCCGAAGTTCGGCCTCAACGGCTTCCTCATCGCCCGCGACACCGAGGCCGAAGCCCGCGAGACGCTCCGCGAGATCGTCGCCAAGGCCGACACGCAGGCCGTGCACGGCTTCCGCGACGCCGTCCAGCAGGCCGGGCCGTCCACCGGCGACGGCAAGGGCATGTGGCAGGACTCCACGTTCGAGGACCTCGTCCAGTACAACGACGGCTTCCGCACGGGTCTGATCGGCACCCCTGAGCAGATCGCCGAGCGGATCGTCGCCTACAAGCGGCTCGGCGTCGACCTCTTCCTCCTCGGCTTCCTGCACTACCTGGAGGAGGTCGAGTACTTCGGCAAGCGGGTGCTGCCCCTGGTGCGCGAACTGGAGGCACAGGAAGCCGCGTCCGAGCCCGCCGCCGCCCACGCCTGACCGCGGCCCGCACACGAAACGACGAACCGAAAGGTCCTCCCATGGCCACTGTCCTGTCCGTCTCCGGAAGCCCCTCCGCCACCTCCCGCACCGCTCGGCTGCTGCGCCACCTGGACGAGCGGCTCATCGCGCAGGGGCATGAGGTGATTGCGCTGGACGTTCGTACCCTGCCTGCCGAGGCGCTGCTCGGGGCCGACTTCGGTCACCCGGCGATCGTCCGGGCCACCGCCCTGTTCGAGCAGGCGGACGGGGTGGTGATCGGTACCCCCGTCTACAAGGCCGCCTACTCCGGACTGCTGAAGTCCCTGCTCGACCTGCTCCCGCAGTACGCCCTGGCGGGCAAGACGGTCCTCCCGCTGGCCACCGGCGGCACCACCGCCCACGTCCTGGCCATCGACTACGCCCTGCGCCCGGTGCTGGCCTCCATGGGCCCTGCGCACATCACGCCGGGCTGGTTCACGCTCGACAAGGACATCACGGTGGGCGAGGACGGCACGCTGACCGTCGCGCCGGGATCGGCCGAGGCTCTGGCGCAGGTCACGGACCAGTTCTCGGCCGCGCTGGGCGGGCGTACGACGCTGCTGGCGGCCGCCGGATGAGCGTCGCGCACGTCATCGCGGATGACGCCGAGGCCCTTGCCGTGGCCGCGGAGCTGGCCGCGGACTTCCGCAAGGGCGCCGCCGAGCGGGACGCGCGGCGCAGGCTCCCGCACACGGAGCTGGAGCGGCTGTCCGCCTCCGGGCTGCTCGCCGTGACCGTGCCCGCCCGGTTCGGCGGCGCGGACGTCCGTGCGGACACACTCGCCGAGATCTTCCGACTGCTTGCCGCCGCCGACGCCAGCCTGGCCCAGATCCCGCAGAGCCACTTCGTGTACGTCAACGTGCTGCGCCGGCAGGGGACCGACGAGCAGCAGGAGTTCTTCTTCGGCGAGGTACTGGCCGGCAAGCGGTTCGGCAACGCCCAGTCCGAGGCGGGCACCGAGCACGTCCAGGACATCCGCACCCGCCTCGCCCGGCTCCCGGACGGGTCGTACGTCCTCGACGGCGTCAAGCACTACTCCACCGGCGCGCTGTTCGCCCACTGGATCCCCGTCCTCGCCCGCACCGAGGACGACACCCTGCACGTGGCGTACGTCCCGCGCGACGCGCCCGGCCTCACGGTCGTGGACGACTGGGACGGCATGGGACAGCGCACCACCGCCAGCGGAACCGTCCGCCTGGAGTCGGTGCCCGTGCCCGCCGACCGCGTCGTGCCGCACCACCTCACCTTCCAAGGCCCCCAACTCCATGGCGCGGTAGCTCAGTTGCTGCACGCGGCCATCGATGCCGGGATCGCCTCCGGGGCGTTGGCCGAGGCGGTGGAGTTCGTCCGCACGAAGAGCCGCCCCTGGTTCGAGAGCGCCGCCGAAGGGTACGCGACCGCCGCGGAGGATCCGCTGCTGATCCAGCGGTTCGGCGAACTGGCGATCAGCGAACGGGCTGCCGAAGCGTTGCTTCGCGAGGCCGCCCGCGCGGTCGACGACGCCCGCGCCGACCTGACCGAGGACTCGGCCGCCGAGGCCTCGATCGCGGTGGCCACCGCAAAAGTGACGGCGGCCGAGGCCGCCGTGGAGGTCGCCGGCGCCCTTTTCGAGGTCTCCGGCACCCGCTCGGCGCTCGACTCCCTGGGCCTGCACCGCCATTGGCGCGACGCGCGCACCCACACGCTGCACGACCCGGCCCGGTGGAAGGTCCAGCACATCGGCCGTTACGTGCTGAACGGCACCAAGCCGCCCCGGCACGGCCTCCTCTGACGAACGCTGACGAACACCGATCGGAGCCCCCACGTGTCCCTCACCTTCCACTGGTTCCTGCCCACCAACGGCGACAGCCGCCACGTCGTCGGCGGCGGCCACGGCACCCCCGCCACGGAGTCCGGGCGCGACCGGCCGCCGACGGTCGCCTACCTGAGCCAGATCGCCCGAGCCGCCGAGGACCTCGGCTTCGTCGGCGCGCTCACCCCGACCGGCGCGTGGTGCGAGGACGCGTGGCTGACCACCGCCATGGTCAGCCAGAACACCGAGCGCCTGAAGTTCCTCGTCGCCTTCCGCCCCGGCTTCGTCTCACCCACGCTCGCCGCCCAGATGGCGTCCACCTTCCAGCGGCAGACCGGCGGACGGCTCCTGCTCAACGTCGTCACCGGCGGCGAGAGCCACGAGCAGCGGGCCTACGGCGACTTCCTCGACAAGGACGCCCGTTACCGCCGTACCGGAGAATTCCTGGCGATAGTACGCGGGTTGTGGGAGGGCAAGACCGTCGACCTGCACGGCGAGCACCTCCAGGTCGAGGACGCCAGGCTGGCTCGGGTGCCCGACCCGGTGCCCGAGGTGTACTTCGGGGGCTCCTCGCCGATCGCCGGAGAAGTTGCCGCCAAGTACGTCGACACCTACCTCACCTGGGGTGAACCGCCAGCCCAGGTCGCCGAGAAGATCGCCTGGATCAGGAAGCTGGCCGCGCAGGAGGGCCGCAGCGTCCGCTTCGGAATCCGGTTGCACGTCATCACCCGCGACACCTCCGAGCAGGCCTGGGCCGAGGCGGAGCGGCTGCTGGCGGGCTTCGATGCGGAGACCGTGCGGCAGGTTCAGGCCGGGCTTGCTCGCAGTGAGTCGGAGGGACAGCAGCGGATGCTGGCCCTGCACGGGGGTGGGAGCCGGGACGGGCTGGAGATCCATCCCAACCTGTGGGCGGGCATCGGGCTGGTGCGGGGTGGGGCGGGGACCGCCCTGGTCGGCAGTCACACCGAGGTTGCCGAGCGGATCAAGGAGTACGCCGCGTTGGGGATCGAGGAGTTCATCTTCTCCGGGTATCCGCATCTGGAGGAGGCGTACTGGTTCGGCGAGGGCGTGCTGCCGAAGCTTCAGGCGCAGGGTCTGTGGCGGCACCCGTACGGGCAGCAGGTGGCCCCCGCCGCCCAGGTCCCCTTCGCCGGTGCCGGGAGCGCGCGATGACCCATGTGATCGCCGACGACGCCGAGGCGGTCGCCGTCGCCGCCGAGCTGGCCGCCAAGTTCGCCCGCGAGGCCGCCCTGCGCGACGCTGGACCCATCCTGCCGCGCACAGAACTCGACGAACTGTCGGACTCGGCCGCCCGCCATCGCGAACTCGCCATCCGGGAGCGTGAATCAGCCGGAACACACCAGCTTTCATAGTTTTCCTATCGAATTACTAGGGAAAGTGTTGACGGTGGTCGGAGAGGAGAGTGAGGATGATGAAGCCGACGCGTCACTGCGCACCGCCGCACTCCCACGCCGCTTCGCCGGGCACCGCGTCGTCCTCGGTCCCCTGAAGGAAGACGCCATGACCACAGCACTGAGCTGTAGCGACAGCCGCAGCCGCATGAAGCGGGTGAGGATATGACGGTGACGGCGGACGAGGTGACCGACGCGGGAGCCGGGCAGGCCGACTGGCTGCACATAGCCCGTGAGATGGCGGACGACCTGGCCACGGACGCGGTCGAGCGCGAACAGGCCGGCAAGGCACCGCTCGACGAGGTGGCGCGGTTGCGCGAGTCGGGACTGCTGACACTGCCGGCACCGGCCCAACTCGGGGGAGGGGGTGGGGACTGGCGCACGGCCTACGCGGTCATCCGGACCGTCGCCGCGGCCGACGGGGCCATCGGCCACCTGCTGGGCAACCACTACTTCCTGTCCTGCAGCGCCCGGTTCTTCGCCGACCGCACCCGTGCCGCCCGCATCGAGCGGGAGTCGACGGCGGGACAGTGGTGCTGGGGAGGCGGTATCGCCTCACATGAACCACCACTCATCCTGACCCCCACGTCGGGCGGCTATCTGCTCAACGGCTACCAGAGGTATGCCACCGGAGTCGGAGTCGCCGACCGGCTGATGGTTCGAGCCGCCAAGTACGGCACCGGTGAGCCGTTGGCCGTCCTGGTCGATCCCGCCCGCTCGGGCGTCGTGAGCGGTAGCAGCGGGGACGGCTTCGGCCAGCGGCTGGCGGCCGGTGGCGGCGTGGAGTTCGATTCCGTGCCGGTCGCGGCCGACGATGTGCTCGGCTCCCTCTCGCCGGACGAGGGCGTCCTGTCTCCCTTCGCCTCTCTGGCCGCGCCGACCGCGCGTCTGGTCTCCGTCCAGTTCTGTCTTGGCGTGGCAGAGGGCCTGCTGGCCGAGGTTCGCGAGTGCGGAAGGGGCATGAGGTCCCCCTGGCAGCCTTTCTCGCCTCAGCCCTGGCCCGACAGTCCGCCGCAAGATCCTTACGCGCTGACCGTGTACGGCGAGCTCACCGTCGTCGCACGTGCCGCGTCCGCCCTCGCCGAGCAGGCGGTGGATGCCCTGGTGCGCGGCCTCGTACAGGGCGAGGATCTCGACGACGAGGAGTGCGCGGAGATCGCCGTCCTCGCGAGCGTGGCCGAGTCTGCCGCCTCCCGGGCCGCGCAGGAGATCACCACCCGTGCCCTGGACGTCCTCGGCGCCGACGCCGCCTCCGCGCGGCACGGCTTCGACCGCTTCTGGCGCAACGCCCGGACACACACCCTCCGCGAGCCGGTCGCCCACAGACTGCGCGAGGTGGGCGACTACTTCCTCAACGGCGCGCACCCACCCTTCGCCCTTCCAGCCTGACCGGGAGGGCGACCGGTGCGGGGGGCCGACACGACAGTGATGGATAATCGCGGCATGCGGATCTCGGCGCGGGCGGACTATGCGGTGCGAGCGGCACTGGAGCTGGCCGCAGCAGGGAGCGAGGCCTCGCTCAAGGCCGAGGCGATCGCCGCGGCGCAGGGCATCCCGCACAAATTCCTGGAGGGCATCCTCGGCGACCTGCGCCGGGGCGGTCTTGTGGTCAGCCAGCGGGGCGGCAAGGGCGGCTACCGGCTCGCCCGCGCGGCGGAGTCGATCGCCATCGCCGACGTCATCCGCGTCGCGGACGGCCCCCTGGTCTCGGTGCGGGGAGTGCGCCCACCCGAGCTCTCCTACTGCGGTCCCGCGGAGTCGCTGCTGCCGCTGTGGATCGCCGTACGCGCCAACGTCCGCAAGATCCTCGGCGAGGTCACCCTGGCCCACGTGGCCGCGGCCAAGCTGCCCGACGAGGTCGTGAGCCTCGCGGAGGACCCCGAGGCCTGGACGAATCCCTGACCGACACCCCCCGGCGCATCCGGACTACCCAGCGGCCACAACACCTGCGCGGGCGCCGTACTGACCATCCTGTCGGTGCTCGCAGGTCCGTGTACCGTGCCGTTCCCACTGACCAGCCCCACCGCGCCGGGCGTGACCCGGACCTACACCGCCGGGAAGCAGCTCTCGGACGAGAACGTCGACGCCCGGGTCTTGTCCGGTATCCACACGAGGTCGGTCGACGAGGCGGGGATCACGCTCGGCACGAACGTGGCCCGGTACGTCCTGCAGAACACGGGACGCCTCCTGGCCGCACGGCAGGTCGCGGTCACAGCGCCCGCGCCGCATAGGCCCTGACATCCGCGTCCGGGTCCGTCGTCCCGGTGGTCAGGGCGGCTCGGGCGTCTTCGACGGCACGGTGCCGGGTCAGGGCCAGTACGGCGGCCTTGCGGACGTCGGCGTTCAGGTCGGTGAGGGCCTTGGCGAGGGCCGGCACGGCCAGGTCGGAGTCTGCGACGGACAGAGCGGTGGCGGCGCCGGCCCGGACCTGCCAGGCCGGGTCTGACAGGGCCGCCTCGGCGCGTGCGGCCAGGCCTGCCGGGCAGCCCGTCGTGCCCAGAGCCTCGTAGGCGGCCCCCCGCACCAGGGCGTCGGGATCGTCGATGAGCGCGGCGAGGGCCGAGCGGGCCGTGTCCGAGCCTGTGTCCATGGTGGCCAGGGCCTTGGCGATCGTGACGCGGACCTCGCGGGACGGATCGACGGCCGCTGCGCGGGCCACCTCTGCGGAGGCGTCGACCGACACCAGCGCGCGCACGGCCGCGATGCGTACGGCGATGTCGGAATCCGACAGGGAGTGCGCGAACAGCTCGGCGTCACCGAGTCGCAGGGCACGCAGCACGTCCAGTGCGGCGGCACGGACGGCGGCGTCGGTCTCGGACAGGGCGGCCGCGAGACCGTCGCGAAGCGCCGGCTCCGGCGGCAGCGTCTCGACCAGTTCGCGCAGTGAGGCGACTGCGGCGGCGCGGACGCCGGCGTCGGGATCGGTGAGCGCCGAGGCCAGTGCCGGTCCGGTGCCCGGCGGCACGATCTCCGTGAGGACCGTGACGGCCGTTCGGCGCACGCTGGGCTCGGGGTCCGTCAAGTACTCGGAGAGCACGGAGAGATCAGGCTCGTCCTGTGCGAGAGCGAGGAGTGCGAGCAGGCGAGGTGTGGCCTGCGCGTCCGCGTCGGCCCGGGGGTGGGCGGCTGTGTCGGCCACGGTGGGTTCCTGCCGCCACGCCACCGGCGCCGCTTCCCGGGCCCCTGCCGTCGCCACACGTTCCGGGTGGACCTCGCCGATGTGCCGGGAGGGGCCGCCGGCCGGGGTGAAGCCGTCGACCGGGACCAGGTAGGGAGCCACGGGACGGACCGTGAACTCCATAGCACCAGAGGGGGACTTGTACAGGTCGAGGTGGTGGAACCAGGACGCGTCGTCGCGCTCGGGATGGTCGAGGCGGTCGTGGTAGAGGCCCCAGCGGGACTCGGTGCGGGCCAAGGAGGCGCGCGCGGCCATCTCCGCGCAGTCGCGGATGAAGGTGACCTCGGCGCAGCGCATGAGTTCGTGCGGGGTCCGGGCGCCCATCGCGGCGATGTCGTCCCGCATCCGCTCGAAGGCCTCCAGGGCGAGTGAGAGTCGGGCGCCGGACTTCGGCGGGGCCACGTAGTCGTTGACGAAGCGGCGCAGCTTGTACTCGACCTGGGGCTGCGGCGGGCCCTCCGGGTTGCGCAACGGGCGGTAGATCAGCTCGTGCGCCTCGCGCAGCTGCTCCTGCGGCAACTCGCCCTCGTAGGCCTGGTACTGGGAGGCATCCTCCCCCGCCAGGTCACCGAACACGAACGCGCCGATCATGTAGTTGTGCGGCACGCAGGCCAGGTCGCCCGCGGCGTACAGGCGGGGGACCGTGGTCCGGGCGTGGTCGTCGACGCGTACGCCGGACGCCGAATGGCCGCCGCACAGACCGATCTCGGAGATGTGCATCTCGATGTCGTGGGTGCGGTAGTCATGTCCGCGGCCCGAGTGGAACGTGCCGCGCGTCGGGCGCTCGGTCGAGTGCAGGATCGACTCCAGGGCCGAGATCGACTCCTCTGGAAGGTGGCTCAGCTTCAGGTAGACCGGGCCCCGGTCGCTCGCGATCTCGGCCGCGAACTCGGCCATCATCTGGCCCGACCAGTAGTCGGAGTCCACGAAGCGTTCGCCGTACCGGTTGACCTGGTAGCCGCCGAAGGGGTTGGCGACGTAGGCACAGGCGGGGCCGTTGTAGTCCTTGATCAGCGGGTTGATCTGGAAGCACTCGATGCCGGTGAGGTCGGCGCCCGCGTGGTAGGCCATGGCGTAGCCGTCACCCGCGTTGGTGGGGTTCTCGTAGGTGCCGTACAGGTAGCCGGAGGCGGGCAGTCCGAGTCGGCCGCAGGCGCCGGTCGCCAGGATCACCGCGCCCGCGCGCACCACCACGAACGCGCCCGTGCGGGTGTTGAAGCCGACCGCCCCCACCGCCCGCCGGTCCGTGCCGTCGCCCGCCGTCAGCACCCGCACCGGCATCACCCGGTTCTCGATGCGGATCCGCTCGCGCATCTCGCGCCGCCGCAGCTGCCGGTACAGGACCTTCTTGACGTCCTTGCCCTCCGGCATCGGCAGCACGTACGAACCCGACCGGTGCACCTGCCGGACCGCGTACTCGCCGTGCTCGTCCTTCTCGAACTTCACACCGTACGACTCCAGCCGCCGCACCATGGCGAAGCCGCGGGTGGCGGTCTGGCGGACGGTGGACTGGTCGACGATGCCGTCGTTGGCGCGGGTGATCTCGGCGACGTAGTCGTCGGGTTCGGCGCGGCCGGGGATGACCGCGTTGTTGACGCCGTCCATGCCCATGGTGAGGGCGCCGGAGTGACGGACGTGCGCCTTCTCCAGGAGGAGGACGTTCGCGCCGTGCTCGGCGGCGGTCAGGGCCGCCATGGTGCCGGCGGTGCCGCCGCCGATGACGAGGACGTCGCAGGTCAGCTCCTCGGCGTCGGTGAGAACGGGGATCCGGAGGGGCTCCGTGGGGGTGTTCGCGCGGGGGTTCACCGGGGTGCCTTTCACGTGGCGAGCGAGGTGAGGACGTCGCGGCGCAGGGCCACGCGGGCCGGGGCGCCGAGGGCCGTACGGTCGCGCGGGCGTGGTACGTCCCGTACGGCGAGCAGGCGGCCGGCGCCGAGCAGGGCCACGCGGTCGCCGAGGAACAGGGCCTCGTCCACGTCATGGGTGACGAAGACGACGGTCGCGCCCGTGCCCCGCAGCACCTCCACCAGCAGGTCCTGCATGCCGACCCGGGTCTGGGCGTCAAGGGCGCCGAACGGCTCGTCCATGAGGACGGCGCGCGGACGCCCGGCCAGGGCGCGGGCCAACTGGGCGCGCTGGCGCTGCCCGCCGGAGACGCGGTGCGGCAACTGGTTGGCGTGGTCGGCGAGTCCGACGCGGGCCAGCCACTCCTGGGCCTGGACGCGGCGCTCGGAACGCTGGACGCGGCGGATGGCGAGCGGGAGTTCGACGTTGGCGCGCAGGGAGCGCCAGGGCAGGAGGGCGTCCTCCTGGAAGATCAGGGCGCGTTCGGCCGAGGGTCCGACAAGGGGGTGTCCGTCCTGGTCGATCTCTCCGGCCAGCGGAGGCAGCAGGCCCGCCAGGCTGCGCAGCAGCGTCGACTTGCCGCAGCCGGAGGGTCCGACGACGGTGAGGATCTCACCCCGCGCGATGTCCAGATCGACGTCGGCCAGAACAGGCGCGTCGGGGCGGCCGAGCGTGGCAGCGTGGAGAATGAGCCGGGTGCCGCGTGCGGACGACGGCGCCTGGTCCACCGTACGGAGTTCGGGCCTGGTGTCAGACGAGGTGCTCATCGCGTGCCTCCTCGGTGTCGGAGGGCCGCCCGGTCCGTACGGCGGCGGGGGCAGGCCGGGCGTGCGCGAGCGTGCGCGGTGCCGTCGGCCGGGTACCGGGGACGTACGACGTGCGGGGCAGCCAGCGGGTCAGGCGTCGGCCCAACAGCTCGACGGTCGTGGAGGTGAGCCAGCCGAGGACGCCGATCGTGACCATGCCGACGAACACGCCGGGGTAGTTGACGATCGTGTAGTCCTGCCAGGTGCGGTAGCCGACGCCGTACTGGCCGGAGATCATCTCGGCGGAGATCACACAGATCCACGCGACGCCGATGCCGACCGACAGGCCACCGAAGATGCCGGGCAGCGCGCCCGGCAGGACGACCGAGCCGAGGATGCGCCACCGGCCGCCGCCCATCGTGAGCACGGCCTCCTCCCACACGGGGGTCAGAGCCCGGACGGAGTGCCGGGTGGAGACCAGGACCGGGAAGAAGGCGGCGGTGAACGTAATGAAGACGATGCCCTGTTCGTTGGAGGGGAAGAGGAGGATCGCGACGGGCACCAGGGCGATCGCCGGGATCGGGCGGACCACCTCCAGCAGGGGGCCCAGCAGATCCTCGGCCAGTCGCGAGCGGGCCACGAGCACGCCGCCCGCCACGCCCAGCACCGCCGCCAGCAGGAAACCGGTGACGATCCGGGTCAGGCTGTCGGTGAGGTCCGTCCAGTAGTCCGCCCCGGACAGGCGGTCGGCGAAGGCGTGGGCCACGTCGGTGACCGTGGGGAACTGCGAGAAGCGCAGCCACAGGTCGACGTTCAGGCTGGTCAGCAGCTGCCACAGGCCGAGGGCGGCCGCGACGGCGGCCACCCGCAGCGCATACCGGCCGATCGGCGGGAGTGGCCGCCGGTAGCGGCCCGTTCGCGGCGCGGGCCGGCTCATGCGGCACGCTCCAGGGCGTCGGCGTAGGTGATGACGCGGGCACCGCCGTGCGCGGAGGCATACGCCTGCGCGGTCGCCGGGGCGACGAACGGCAGGAGCTTCTCGCCGTCGGCCACCCAGACCGCCTTGTCGGCGAACCAGAGGGTGCCAGTGGTGGCGTCGGGCACGTAGGCGGCGCGGATGCCGTCGCTGTGGGCGGCCACGTACCTCAGGAGCTCCGCCGGGGAGGTGAAGGTCTTGGTCTCCTGGGCGCCTTTCGGCCACACCTCGCTCGCGGCGGTGGGCGGCGTGGCGGCGAGCTGCTTCGCGTACGACGCGCCGAGGGCCTTCTTGACGTACTGGTCGTCGACGAAGGAGTCCACGTCCACATCGCCGGTCAGCTTCGCCGCTTTCAGGACCGACACGTCCTGCTTCAGCGCGGAGACGAGCTGCGGCTTGACGGCCGGGTCGAAGGTGGAGATGCCATGGGCGCCGTTGTAGAGGTAGACCACCTCGGCGGGCAGGCCAGTGGCCTTCGCGACCTTCTCGGCGGCGGCCACGGGATGGGCGTCGAGGTAGTCGGTGGCCTCGGCCTGGGCCTTCAGGAAGGCCTCCAGCACGGCCGGGCTGTTCTTGGCGAAGTCCTCGCGGGCGGTGACGCCGTGGAAGGTGGGCAGGTTCAGCTGGGCGCCGTCGTAGAGGGCCTTCGCCTTGCCCTGGTAGGTGAGCAGGCCGGGCCAGGCGACGAACTGCGACAGCGCGTCCGCGCTGCCCGCGGTCAGGGCCGACGCGCCCACGGCGGGCTGCTGGTTGAGCTTCTCGATGCCGTCGTTCGGGTCGATGCCGGCGCGCTGCAGGGCCCGTACGAGGGTGCCGTCGGCGGCGGAGCCGACGCTCGTAGAGACCTTCTTGCCCTTGAGGTCCTTCAGGGAGGTGAGCTTGGAGATGGGTGCGGTGACGATGGTGTTGAGGCCGCCGCGGAGGTTGTAGCCAGTGATGGAGACCAGGTGGGTGGGGCGGTTCAGCTGCTTGCCGCGGACGGCGTTGATGAGCAGCGGGAAGTCGCCCATCGAGCCGATGTCGATCTTCCCGGCGATCATCTGGGCCGTGATGGGGGCGCCGGTGGCGTAGTCCTGCCAGTCGACCTTGTAGGTGCGGCCGTCGTGGAGGGAGTTCAGCTGCTTCTCGAAGTAGCCAAGGGAGCGCAGGAGGGTGCCCGCGGTGACCGTGTTGATGGTCTTGGACTGGTAGCCGACGGTGACCGTGACGGTGGAGCCGCCGGCGCCGGCCGCGGCGTTGCCGCCGCAGCCGGTGAGCGGCGCGAGGAGCAGGGCAGCGGCTGCGGCAAGTGCTATGCGTTTCATGGGAGTTCGGCCTTTCACCGGAGCAGGTAAGGCATGTTCACCGTGACGGCTCCGGTGGGACAGCGGGCCGCGCACGGGCCGCAGTACCAGCACTCGTCGACGTGCATGTACGCCTTGCCGCTGCTGTCGTCGATGGCGAGGGAGTCCAGCGGGCACATGTCCACGCAGAGCGTGCAGCCGTCGATGCACTTCGACTCGTCGATGGTCACGGGCACGTCGGCCCGCTGGGGCGCCAAGGGCATGGCTGTCTCCAGGAATGTGCGCGAGCGGGGTGTTTACAGGGACCGGTGCAGCAGACCGCTCATCGAGATGCGGTCGCCGCGGAAGCGGATGAATTCCAGGTCGACGGGTCGCCCGTCGGCGAGGTACGTGAGACGTTCCAGCATCAGGACAGCCGCACCCCGCGGTGCCTGCAGTACGGCGGCGGAGTGGGCGTCGGCGTTCACCGCCTCGAGGCTGATCTCGGCGTGACCGAGATGCCGGCCGGTGAGTGTCTCCAGGAGCCGGAAGATGTCCGTGTTCTCCAGGTCCTCGCCGAGCAGGGCGGTGCCGATGTCGAGGGGGATGTAGGTGAGGTCGAGGGACAGGGGCAGGCCGTTCAGCCGGCGCAGACGTTCGATGTAGAGGACGTCGGTGCCGGGTGGGACGTGCAGGCGGTCGGCCACTGGGGACGGGGCGGGGACGGGGCCCACGGTGCGGACCTCGTTGGTGACATGGCCGTGTTCGCGCAGGGTTTCCGCGAGGCCCATCAGGCGGTCGAGTCCGTGGGGGTACTTCTGGGCCACGACGACCGTGCCGACGCCGGGGAGGCGTTCGACCAGGCCCTCGGCGCGCAGCAGGTCGAGGGCTTGGCGAACCGTGTTGCGGGAGGCGCTGTAGTCCGTGGCGAGGGTCGTCTCATGAGGAAGTGCGCCGTCCGGGAACCCCCCGGCCAGGAGCTGGTGGCGGAGGAGGTCGGCGAGCTGGCGAGCACGGTCCGCACGCAGCCGCCGCCGCGCACGGTGGGCGGCGACGGTGGTCGCGCCCTGGCCGGCGTGGTCTCGGATGCGGTCGGCGGGTGACATGTTTCGGACCATACCTATCTGGTAGGGAAAGCGGTGTTGCTGGAGTGTTGCGCCACCTGACACAGGACCAGATGCCCGCCTGAACTGGGGTTTCGTCGGACAGGCGGGGAGATCTGCCAGCGCCGGGGTCTACGGGCCCACGAGAACCGACGAGGCGCTCAGCGCGAGATTTCGCAAAGCTGGTTCTCCCTGCGCACCCCAACGCGGGCAGCACCCGCCTCCTCCGCACACGACAGCACCGGCTCGCGTGCGGCGATGATGCCTGTGCGGGCCGGTGCCGTGTGCGCGTGGCTGACGGGGCGGGCGCGCACTTCGTGTCGATCGAGGTCCGTTCGCTCAGCGGGTGACCAGCAGGCCGCGGCTGCGCAGCACCCACCGCTCCAGCGGGCTGAAGATCAGCAGGTCGATGGCGATACCGACGAGCAGGATCAGGAAGATGGCCAGGAACACCTGCGGCATGCTGGAGTTGTTGCGCCCGTTCTCCAGCAACTGGCCGAGTCCGACGCCGAG